>CBINJX010000078.1:0-10643 GCA_966251085.1 uncultured Verrucomicrobiales bacterium | reverse complement strand
GTCGGTGCAGCCTGGGGCATCGGCAGAAGAACCGGCGCACGTGGTTGTCGATCTCGACTCGTCGTCGCCCCTGGTCGCAACTTTCCGAAACAAAAGGCCTTGTTACGCATTTCTTAAATTTGCTCGCGGCCTGAAAACAGCCCATCCTATAACCCGCTCTATGAGTGTTCACGCTAAATGCCACAACTACGCGGGTTGCCTTCTGGCGTATCGCGGCGAGGAGATCGAAATCCCGCCGGGTGCATCGTTGGTCTGCCCCGAGTGCGGCAAGCCGCTGACGCTGGTCAAGCCTGCGCCGTCCAAGCTCTGGCGTTATGTGCCTCTGTTGGTCTTGGCCCTAGTGATCGCGCTGGCGTTCATTTTCGGCAAGCCACTGGTTTCCAACCTTCTCAACAAACAGGAAGCTCCGCCTCCAGCCAATACGGCCCAGACGACTCCTGAGGCAGCCACTGGCGGCGAAGCCCCGCCCGCGACTATTCCGGTTCCGACCAACGAACCGCCGCCGAAAGTCACCGCTCCTCCCCAGATCGACCTGAATCTGGCAAAAAAGGAGAACCAGGAGGTGAAGGAAGAGGTGCTCAAGCGCATCGACCTGATGCCAAATGTCTCGAGCACCAACAAAGACAAACTGTACAACAGCGTCGAACGGGCCCGGAGCATGGGCAAGGTGCTCACGATTCCTTTTGGCTCCAGCAAGATGACGGTTGGCGCGGCGGAAGAACAGGCGCTGAAGGAGGAATTCCAGAAGCCTGAAATCATGAAGCTGCGGGATGATCCTACAGCGGTGTTCGTGATTCTCGGTTATGCGGATCCCAAGGGTGACGCCCAGAAAAATCTCGCAATCTCACAGGCCCGGGCGGATGCCGTCATGGAGGTGCTGGAGGAAAAGGTGGGCGTGAAGAACGTGATGCACTCCGTCGCGATGGGTGGCTCCACGCTCGTTGATGCCAAGGATCTGGAAAAGAACCGGATCGTGGAAGTCTGGGCGGTGCTGCCGTAAAATACGCCGCGCTGGTATAACCTCATGGGACTCATGGGACCCATTAGTCCCCTTTTCAGTGGGCGCGCCGAACCGCTCACCTAAAGGAAAAAGGCCTGCTCAAATCTCGCCCGCCCCAGATGCCCCCCGCCTACATCGCCGTCACTTCCGGTCTGCCGCGCAAGACGCTCGTTCTTGCACCGGGCAGCTATGTCGCCGGGCGCGCGCCCGATGCGGGGCTGCATCTCTCACATGTCTCGATCTCCCGGCATCACTGCCGCTTCACTTGGGATGGCGAGACGTGCACGGTGGAGGATCTCGGTAGTCAGCGCGGGACGAAGGTGAATGGAGAGCCGATCTCCACAACGGTCACCCTCCACCCCGGTGACAAACTCACCATCGGCCCGGCACTCTTGGAGTTCGCCCTCGGCGAACCGCCTGCAGTCCTGGAAACTGCATCCGAGGAGTCGGCTATACACGAGATCGCTCCGCTCCTCGTGAAAGGTGCGCCTGCTTCGCGCATCGATATTCCCACACCTGGTGAGGAGCTGATTCTCGGCCGCGATCCGCAGGCGGAGGTGGCGATGGGCAGTCCCGAGGTATCGCGTCGCCATGCAGCGCTGAGGCGTGATTCCCGGGGCGGATGTCTCGTAGCGGATCTCAATAGCACCGGCGGCTCGTTCGTGAGTGGCCGGCGTTTTGACACGCACGAGCTCACAATTGGAGATCGTCTTCAGATTGGGCCGTTCTGTTTCCAATTCGACGGTCGCGCGCTGGTGCGGCTCACCTCCGCATCCGGCGGGACCATTGACGCTCTGAACGCCACCGCCCGGGCAGGAAAGACGGTAATTCTCGATGCGGTGACACTGCGCCTCCCAGCCGCGCAATTCATCGGGATCATCGGACCGAGCGGCGCGGGAAAATCGACTCTTCTTCATACGCTGGCCGGCCTTCGCGAACCTCAGGTGGGCCGTGTTCTCCTGGATGGAAAGGACGTGTATGCGGAGGGGGCCAGGCGGTCTTTCGGATTTGTCCCGCAGGATGACATCGTGCATCCGGAGCTGACTGTGATGGAGGCGTTGCGATTCGGAGCACAACTTCGGCTCCCCTCCTCCACTCCGGCGGCAGAGATCCAGAAGCTGATCCTCCAGACGCTCGATCAACTCGGCCTGCGCGAGCGCGCGGAGCTTCCGATTCACCGGCTATCCGGCGGTCAGCGCAAGCGGGTCAGCGTCGCGGTCGAGCTACTCGCGAAACCTTCGGTGCTCTTCCTGGATGAGCCGTCCTCCGGCCTTGATCCGGCCACCGAGTTTCAGCTGATGGAACTGCTCCGCGATCTCGCGGACACCGGCTGCACCATCGTCTGCACGACGCACGTGATGGAGCATGCGTATCTGATGGATCAGCTGGTGGTGCTGAGCCGCGGCTGCCTCGCGTTCCAAGGCTCCGCACAGGAGGCGCGCGACTACTTCGGCGTGAACAAGCTGGCGGCACTGTACGATTGCCTCCAGGAACGCCCCGGCACCGTCTGGCGTGAAGAATGGCAGAACGACAGCCGCTCCGCGCATCAGCTGCCGAAACCTCTCGCGCTGCCTGAGAATAGTACGGATGCAGCAGACCGACGCTCCAAACGTTGGGCGCTCCCCATCCTGCTCGCCCGTCAGCGAGCGCTGCTCACGTCCGACTGGCGAAATCTTCTGATCCTTTTCGGTCAACCGCTACTCATCGCTGCACTCGTCTCCTGGGTGACCGATGACGAGGCGCTGATCCTCTTTTTTGCGTACATCGGCACGCTTTGGTTTGGCTGCTCCAACGGCGCGCAGGAGATCGTAAAGGAGACCGCCATTTACCGCCGGGAACGGCTGATCGGCGTTGGCGCCCACAGCTATCTCGCGAGCAAGTTTTCGTCGCTCTCGCTGATCACGGCCGTCCAGGCGTTCCTGCTCTGGGGCGGTCTCCTCTTTGGCGAACAGGGCATCGACGGCTCCCTCAAGTGGCAGGCTGCGGGATTACTCGGGATTGCCGTGGTAGCCGTAGGAATCGGCCTCGCCATCTCCTCCCTCGCCCGCTCCGTGATGCAGGCAGTGCTGATAGTGCCGCTGCTGATCATTCCGCAGATCCTCTTCTCCGGCTACACCGTTCCCGCCCACGAAATGCGTCCGGCAGTACATACGGTGAGCACCGCCATGCCGACCTTTGCCGCGCAGACGACGATGGATACGAGCTTTCTCTGGGAGAAAACGATCGCCCGATCGACCCTGTCGGACCACTGGACCTCTTTCCGGAACCTCAACCGGGATGACCAGCTCAAGACGGGCGATATTTATCGCGATCCTACTCCCGGGGTGAAGGCCATTGGTGTGCTGCTCACGTGGCTGGTCGCGATGTATCTCGTGGCGTGGAGCGGGGTTCGGATGAAGGAGAGGGACTGAAAAGGCAGAGTAATCAGTAAGTCAGTAATCAGTAATCAGTAATCAGTAATCAGTAAACATTCTGCAGCGGGTGCTGCAACGGGAGGAGAACCGCTCAAAACGCAGACTGATTACTGATTACTGATTACTCTGCTCTCCCCGAATGCACGTTGCGCATTGCATGCACCGGTCGCAGACTGCAACCTCCCGTCGCCGCTGAATCCGAGGCGACCTAAATGCCCGAGACCGTAATATTCGATCACTACCAGGTGCTGACGCGCGACGACGGCTCGCTTTACGAGCTGGGCCGCGGCGCCATGGGCATCACGTACAAGGCGTTCGATACGAATCTTCGGGTACCGGTGGCGCTGAAGGTGATCAATACCGGCACGCTGAACAGCGAGTTGGCCCGGCAACGGTTCGTCCGGGAGGCACGGTCGGCGGCGAAGCTGCGGAACCGCCATGTGGCCTCCGTGTTCCACCTCGGGGTTGGCGGGGATACCTATTTCTACGCGATGGAGTTCATCGACGGAGAAACCGTCGAGGCACTGATCCGAAGGCAGGGGCCGCTGAGCCCGACGCTGGCGCTGCGAATTGCCCTTCAGGTATCGCGAGCACTGAATGCGGCACAGCAGCACGGGCTGGTGCACCGTGACATCAAGCCTTCGAACCTCATGCTGGTGAAGGAGGACGATGAACTGATCGTAAAAGTAATCGATTTCGGCCTCGCCAAGACCTGCCTCCCGGGTGACGGCGACGAGGAAGCGGCATCAATGTCGGTGGGCGGATTCGTCGGAACGCCGCATTTCGCAAGCCCAGAGCAACTCGAGGATCGGGATATCGACGTCCGCTCGGACATCTATTCGCTCGGCGTCACCCTCTGGTACATGCTCGCCGGGCACACGCCGTTCAGCGGTTCGCTCGCTGTGGTGATGAGTCAGCAACTCACGGCGCCACCTCCGTTTGAAAAGTTGTCCGGCCTTCCGGAGTCTGTCTCAGGGCTCCTGCGGAAGATGCTGGCGAAGAATCCATCCGAACGACAGCAGACGCCGGCGGAGCTGAGGCAGGAAATTGAAAGCTGTCTCGCAACGATCGCCGGCGGGACTGCAGTCACCACCACGATTTCAGAAACTGAGGAGAACTTCGCGACGATTCTCGATGACACTCAGTTTCGCACCAGTGGCTCCGGTTTTGCGACCGGCTCCATCGTCGCCGAGCATTACGAGATCACCAAGGCACTCGGCGATAGCAACTCCGGCCGGCTATTCCTGGCTTGGGACCGTGAGCGGCACTGCCCGGTACGTCTTCACGTCCTGCGACGGGAGTTCACGGAAGATCACGCACTATACACGCAACTCGAGCGTGAGGTGGATCGGCTTTCGAAGGTAGAGCATACAAACCTCATCCGTGTACACGGGCTGGAGTCGATGCCGGATGCGAGCTTTCTGGTGCTCGAGGCCACGACGGGGTTTACGCTGATGGAAGTTCTGCGTGCCCGGAGAGAACTCCCGGTGGAGGAAGTGCTGCCGCTGCTCGGTCAGATCGCAAAGGGTGTGGATTTCGCCTTGAAGGCAGGACTGCGGAGACTGGACCTGGCGCTACATCAGATTCACGTGCATTTCCCCGGGATGGAGGACGCTTCTCCTCTTCTCCGTTTACCGGTGACGCAATGGCCCGAATTTGAGCTGAAGATCAGCCCCTTGGGAATCACCCGGGAACTCGCAGCATCGGAAACATGGGCGGGTGGTGAGACGCTGATCGCCGGAGCCGCGGCATCGGCAAAAGCCGGCGGGGCGGATACGCGGACGCATTACATCAAGGCGTTTGCCACGGTGACCTACGAGCTTCTCGGCGGCACGTTGCTTCCGCTGGGAAGTTCTGGATTGTCCGCCGCGCGATACTCCCCGCTCGCGCCACTGACGGAAGGTGGCAACGATGTAGTGCGCCAAGGACTGCAGACAGGCAACTACGTCAGCGCCGCGGAGTTTGCGGAAATGCTGCGTGTCGCGGAAGCCGCTGAGGCACGGCGACGGGAAACGCCGCCAGCATATCGGACTACGACACCCTCGCTGGCGCCGGAACAAGCGCCATCAGCCATTCCTGAGAAACAGCGCATTCCTTTTGGATTCATCGGCGGTGTCCTCTCAATGCTGGCGCTGGGAGCTGTTCTTTATTTCCTGATGCGAGGAGACGGAACCGTGCCGAACACCGGGGTAGTGCCGTCTCCGGGCATTCCTGTCGCAACACCTCCACCACAGGCGGCAACACCATCCCCTGCCCCTTCGACTCCAGAACCTGCACCACAGCCGACTCGCCAGGATCTTCTCAAGGCCGCCGTCACCGGAGCTGAAGCATTGGAAGCGGGCGCGGATTGGAGGCGGGCAATCAGTGCATGGCTGAAGGTTGCAAAAACCTATCCGGAATCAGAAATCGGACGCGTACGTCTCGAAATGCTGCTCCAGCGTCTTTGGGAGCGTCCTGAGAAACTGAATGCTCAGGAACTGGAGCAGTTGCGGGAGTTGATCACCGAAGCCGCGCATCTGGATGTGCTCGCAGCGATGATGCTGCTCGGTAAATCGCTGCGTGATATCGAGCCGACCACGGCCTTCAATTGGTATTCCGCGGCAGCAGCCAAGGGCAACGCCACCGCATATACACAGCTCGGATTGATGCTTTCCAACGGCGAAGGCGTCGAGCAGGCGGATCTCCCAAAGGCTGTCACATGCTTCCAGCTTGCTGCCGAGATGAATGATGCGGCAGCCAAAACCGCACTCGCGGAGTGCTATCTCTACGGAAAAGGCGTTGAAAAGGATGAAGCCCGGGCGATCGAACTCCTGAAGGAAGCAGCCGACCAGGGGAATGTCCGGGCGATGGATCGCCTCGGCACATGCTATCACAAAGGTGTCGGCGTGGAGCAGAACTACGCAGAAGCACTCCGGCTCTTCTCCAGGGCCGCCGAACGTGGCTACAGCGTGGCCATGGGCAATCTCGGCGTTCTCTACATCAACGGGGATGGAGTTCCCCCGAACCCGATCCGAGCAGTCGAGCTTTTCGAAAAAGGGGCCAAACTCGATGATGGCTACTGCATGTTCCTCTACGCACGCTGTCTCGAAACAGGCACGGGGGTAAGCCGGAACAAGCTGCAGGCGCAGAGCTGGTATCAGAAGTCCGCGGAAACCGGCAATCCCGCTGCGATCGATTGGTGCCGGAAGAATAATGTGCCGTTCCGAGAGAAGGGGCAGTGAGGGGGGCGCGGCACTGCGGGTGGAGCCGCGGGGAGAGAGTAATCAGTAAGTCAGTAATCAGTGATCAGTCGTACGAAAGATTGGTCATGCTCCGACCTATGTGCGCGGTGCATCTCCATCGTCGCCTATCCTGATCATTCAGCCCCACTGATTACTGATTACTGATTACTCTCTCCTCCCCGCTCCCAAGCTTGCAATCCGGTTAACTGCGACCCTTTCCGAGGGAATTCCTTGCCACCCCAAAACGGTCACTTTACAAAGCCCGCTCCCTATGAACGCAGGCACACTTCGCTCTGTTGCCATCCTTACTGCAGCCGCGCTCGCGACCGGCGGTTGCACGCAGCTGACCCCGGGTGAAAATGCTGCAGTATTTGGAGGAATCAGCGGGGCGGCTGCTGGCGGAATCGCCCGTGCTGCTGGCCTGAGTACAGCGGAATCTTTTGCCACCGGAGCGGCCGTTGGAGCCGTTGTGGCAGCAACCACTTTCATCATCGCCAAACATCAGGCGACCGTTCGGCAGCGGCGAATCGCGGAGGAACGTGCACGTGCGGCGTATCGTCGAATCGTGGCTCAGCGGCAGGCCGAAGAACGCGCCGAGCAGCAGCGTGCCCGTGAAGGCCGTCCGGCTCCGAAAACGCGTGGACGCAAAGCTCAGCAGGGCCCCAGGCCAGTCCCCCGTTACATTGCCGTTGAAACGGAAAAGGATGAGCGTACTTCCCCCAAGGCCGAAAAGGCCGTAATGATCTGGGATACGCAGTCACAAGAAATCGTCGGAAACAACGTTTACGACGTCGAGAGCACTCCTGCTGTCGGCGCCACTGCCCGCTTCGAAACGTACTCTGCGGAGTATGTCGGAGCAGGAAGCTGACGCGCTTCTCCGGCCGCCACATGGCGGTCGACGCTCTTTTTATTGCCGGCGGTGCAAAATGTACGCCCGCTTTGGTAGCCCCGTTAGTAACTTAGTTCTCTGATCAAATGAACATCCACGAGTATCAAGCCCGCGAGCTCTTCGAGCAGTTCGGTGTTGCCACTTCCAAAGGACGCGTAGCGTCCACGCCGGACGAGGCGGCCGAGATCGCAAAGGGCATCTCCGGCAAGATCGTCGTCAAAGCACAGATTCATGCAGGCGGCCGTGGCAAAGGCACCTTCACGAATGGTTTCAAGGGCGGTGTCCACCTTTGCGAAAACGCAGATCAAGCCCGGGAGATCGCTGGAAAGATGCTCGGTCAAACCTTGGTGACCCATCAGACCGGTCCCGAGGGTAAAGTGGTGAGCAAGGTGCTCGTGGCTGAGGCTGTAGATATTTCGCGCGAACTCTATTTCGCAATCCTTCTGGATCGTGCAACGAGCGCGCCAGTCGTGATCGCTAGCACGGAAGGCGGCATGGATATCGAGGAAGTCGCTGAACACACGCCGGAGAAGATCATGCACGAGCCGGTGCATCCGCTTCTCGGACTTCAGCCTTATCAGACGCGCAAACTCGCGAAAGCACTGGGACTGAGTGGTCCGTTGATGAACCAGGCTGGGAAGCTGTTCACAGCAATGTACAAACTGTTCATCGAGCGCGACTGTTCACAGATCGAAGTGAACCCGCTGGTGGTGACTCCGGATGGCCGGCTTCTGGCGCTCGATGCGAAATTCAATTTCGACGACAACGCGCTTTATCGTCAGCCCGCCATTCAGGCGATGCGTGACAAGAGCGAGGAGGATCCGCGCGAGGTGGCCGCGAGTGAGTACAATCTCAACTACATCGGCCTCGATGGAAACATCGCCTGCCTCGTGAACGGTGCAGGACTCGCAATGTCGACGATGGACATCATTCAGCACTACGGCGGTAAGCCCGCGAACTTCCTCGATGTCGGCGGCGGCGCGAGCAAGGATCAGGTGACCGCGGCATTCAAGATCATTCTGAGCGACAAGAACGTGCAGGGTATCCTGGTGAATATCTTCGGAGGCATCATGGACTGCAACGTGATCGCCATGGGCATCGTCGATGCCGCAAAGGAAACAGGACTGAGTCTTCCGCTGGTAGTCCGGCTGGAAGGCAACAATGTCGAAGCGGGCAAAAAGACACTCGCGGAGAGTGGTCTCACGATCATCAGCGGCAACGATCTCGCCGATGCGGCCGAGAAGGTGGTCGCAGCAATCAAGAAAGCGGCCTGAGGCGGTGCGCTAACCTTGTTTTCAAGCAGTACGCACCCAGTCAGCTACTAACAATTTTTCGTCACTCACATGGCCATTCTCGTCACTCCTGAAACCCGCGTCCTTGTCCAAGGTATCACGGGCAGCTTCGGCGCACGGCATGCACAGCTCTCGCTCGATTACGGCACCAAGGTGGTCGCCGGTGTAACGCCTGGAAAAGGCGGACAGATCTTCGAGCACGGAAGCCACAAGGTTCCTGTCTTTGACACCATCGGTGAAGCCGCCCGTGAAACGGGTGCCACCGTCTCCGTCGTCTTCGTTCCGCCGGCCTTTGCGGCTGACGCAATCCTCGAGTGTGTGGATGCGGGCCTGGATCTGGTCGTAGCGATCACCGAGGGTATTCCGGTAAACGATATGGTGAAGGTGAAGCACACGATGCGTGACTCCAAGACGCGTCTGATCGGGCCGAACTGCCCGGGCCTCGTCACCCCTGGTGAAGGACCGCAATCACACGGCGGATGCCGCATCGGCATTGCTCCCGGGTACATTCACAAGAAGGGCAACGTCGGCGTCGTCTCCCGCTCCGGCACTCTTACCTACGAAGCCGTATGGCAGCTGACCACTCGCGGATTCGGTCAGAGCACCTGCGTTGGCATCGGCGGTGACCCGGTGAACGGCACCTCACACACCGACGTTCTGAAGATGTTCAACGAAGATCCGGAGACCGAAGCGATCATCATGATTGGCGAAATCGGCGGTACGGCCGAAGAAGAAGCCGCCGCGTGGGCAGCTCAGAATTGCAAGAAGCCGATTGCTGCGTTCATTGCTGGTGCAACAGCGCCTCCAGGACGCCGGATGGGTCATGCTGGAGCCATTGTTTCCGGTGGAAAAGGAACTGCCGCCGGAAAGATCGAGGCTTTGAAGGCTGCCGGAATCGCTGTGGCTGACACGCCTGCAGTAATGGCTGAAACCCTGCTCCGTCATTGGGGCAAGATCTAAACAATCCACTACTCCACCACCCTGAGTAATGAGCGACCAAATCGTCGGTAAAATAACAATGGGCGCTGAAGAGCGGCGCGACATGTTCGCTGCCGCCGCCCTGAGTGGCTTGCTCGCTGGAAACCGCAGTGTCGGTGACAATTCAATCGAAGCCATCGCCAAACTGGCTTTTCAGATCGCCGACATCATGGTTGCGACCGATAGCGCGGACGCGACCCGAAAACCTCAATCTTAACATCCCAAATCTGCCATGCCTGTTATCTCCAGAGGTCTCGAAGGAATCATCGCCGCGGAAACAAGTGTCGGTGATGTCCGCGGTGACATCGGTCAATTGATTTACCGCGGTTACGACATTAACGAACTCGCCGGCCGCGTGAGTTATGAGGAGGTTGTGTATCTCCTTTGGCATGGCCGTCTCCCGAATCGCGCCGAACTCGATGGCCTCACCACGGCCCTTCGTGCGGAGCGCGAACTTCCTCAGGGCGTCATTGATTTCCTCACCAACGCTCCGAAGGACGCAGCCCCGATCGACATCATGCGCACGGCGGTGTCGATGCTCGGATGCTACAAAACAAGCCGTCACGACCTCTCGATGTCCGAGAATCACGCGATCGCAATCAAGCTGGTCGCGCAGATCGGAATTGTCGCCGCGTGGTTCCATCGTTCGCGGAGCGGACAGCCGCTGCCGCCGATCCGGAAGGATTTGGGTGAGGCCGCGCATTTCCTGTGGCTGATGACCGGCGAGGAGCCGACGCCAGACGCAGTCAAGACGCTCGATATCGCGTATGTCCTGCATGCGGAGCATGGTTTCAATGCTTCCACGTTCACCGGCCGCGTTGTTGCATCGACACTGAGCGATATGTACTC
>CBINJX010000077.1:0-10660 GCA_966251085.1 uncultured Verrucomicrobiales bacterium | reverse complement strand
CACGACATTCCCGAAGGTGTCGGTCGTACTCGGGAAAACGAAAACATCGGCCGAAGCAAATGCGCGTGCTAATTCCTGCCCCGCGAGAACCCCCGTGAACACTGCATCCGGCAGCGCCGACTTCAGTTCAGCCAGATACGGGCCATCACCGACAAATGCGAGCGCGGCGCCATTGCCCCGCAGGCGCTGCCACGCTGCCGCGATGACGTCGAGGTCCTTCTCCTTGGAGACGCGACCGACATACAGGAGGACGGCCTTGCCAGGTTGAACTCCGCGGCTCTGCCAGAAACCCGGCTCCCGGCGTGCGGAATCGAAGAGGGTGGTGTCGAGCCCACGGGGCAGAATCTCGATTTTCTCCGGTTTGATCCCGCGGTTGATCCAGGCACGCCGGTAGGCCTCGGAGTTCACGTAGAACAGGTCGAGCTGCTCGTAGAAGAACCGCATGAAGTTCCAGGTGAGAGTCTCGAGCTGGCTGTCCTCGGTAAGGATTCGGACGTACTGCGGAAAGTCGGTGTGGTAGATTCCACTGGTACGCAGACCAAAGAGCCTCGCCGCCAGTAGCGCAGTAAGACCGACCGGCCCCGGCGTGGAGATGATTAGCTCCGTGAATCCCTCGCGATGGATGTAATCGAGGATCTCCAGAATCGGCGGGAAGGAGAGTTTTTGAAGCTCGTATTCGGGCAGCTCAAACTCGCCGATAGGTTTGAAGTTTTTCAGCGGAATGTCGGTGATCTTCGTCTCCGAGCGCGAGGTCACTACGACCAGATCTTTGCCATCGGCGACACACGCGGAAGTGAGCCGGCGAATTGTATTCGCGACACCATTCACATCCTCCAGCGTATCCGTGAACCACGCCCGCTTGCGATTGGTCAGCGCAGGCGGACGCTCACCGGCGAGTGAATCGGAGAGTTCCGTGAGCCAGCGCCGGTCGGGAACCTGATTCTTGAAGGCGTACAGGTAAGGGCTCAGCGTTCCGAGGATCGGAAGCAGAGTGCTCAGTTCCTGGATCGCTTCGATAATGTTTCCCGAAGAGAGTTGCTTCACGAAGCTCGTGAAGAAACGGAATGCGAGCTGGTTCGCGAAGAAGTTGGCAGTGACGAACGCGCGTCGATGAGGCTCGGCGATTTCCGCCGTTTCCCTGGCGAGGACCGCCCGGAGGTCGTCGTCGCCGAGGGTTGTCGCGAATTGTTTCCAGAGAGAGGCATTCGCCGGCTTCGCCAATTCGAAAATCTTCCCTGTGGCGATTCCCTGGGCTACGAAGCCGAGCTTTTCCGACCAGGAAAATTCCGTCGGATCCTGTCCTTCCATGAACCGGGAAAAAGCCTTTCCGATTAGCGTCGAACTTTCGGCAGCAGTAAACCGTTCGGCAGCATAGTGCCGGATGTTGCTGTACAAGCCATGCGCGACCGTGAGCGGGCTTCCGCCTTGTCCGCGTGGCTCACAACGTCCTTCCCGGATATGGGCGAGAAACTCCTCAACGGAGGTCGCTCCGGGAGTTTCGGTAAACGCGATTCCGGCGCAAAAACCGCCATGGTCATCTGATCCGCCGACGAAAACTTTCCGCCATGGCTCATCGTGGGTCGGTTCGAGACGATGCCGTTTTGAGATCTCTTCAATCTTCTCGGGCGTCAGCCGTTGCAGGACAAACCGGGCGACATCACCGATAACTGCGTCCCGAAGGCCGTTGATCCCCTCGAAATGACGGAACAGGAGCACAAGCTTTTCGATGTGCTCCAGGCTCAGCTTGTCATCGATCCGGTAAAACGGATGCGCCACCGCGTGTGCGAGATTTTCCCCGGCCAAGTATCGCTGTAGCTCGTAGATATTCTCCCGCAGTCGCTGGATTTCCGTATGCTGGCTTTCAGTCAGCCCCCACACGAGAATGTGTACGGGGCATCGGTCTTCGGGAAACAGAGCCGAGACCTCTTCGCTCAGGAACACTCCCGGACGGTTTGCGATAGCCAGACACCCATCGATCCGGTCGTGATCGGTGATCGTGATGAAATCCATGCCCTTCGAGCGGAGTTGCTCGTAGAGCGCCACTGGGTCGGAGTAGCTGTCGGACAGACCAGCACGACGGAAAAGCCATTCCGGTGCGCGGTCACTGAAGCGGGAGTGAAGGTGGAGATCGGCTTTCACAGGGAGTGGGGCCGGTAGTGAAGGCAATAGGGGCCGCTGTGGCGAGCGTTCACTTCTCTACCAGGTCCGGAGGACTGCTTTCGCTCACCCTCAGCCCTCAGTCGGGCTGAGCTGAGTTAATGCGCTCCGTTAGCTGAGGAAGCAGCCGCTCAAACCTGCAGCGCCTTCTCCGAGACCCACCCCTCATACGTCTGCGCCGTTCGGCTCTGCAGGCTATCCTTTGCCAAATCAAGAATTTGTCTCCAGATCGCATCATGCTGCAGATCGACTGGGTGTACGGAAATGCGGAGCAGGGGATTTAATTGCAGTCGGCGGAAAAGGAATCGGTTCCACCCCAGGCTCACGACTCGACGCCATCCGCTGCGGACGCTCCAGCATAGCGACTGTGAATCCGCGCGCCGCATTGTGATGAGATCCAGTACGCTACCTAGCCGGGTAGTGTAAACGATTCCGAGATCCCGGAGGGCCGCCTCTGCTTCGTCGCTCAAAAGCCAGGCTGGCGCGATGAATCCTGTAGGCTCCAATCCAAGTGAGCGGAATTCATCTCTCGCCTTTGTGACCAGATCCCGCGCCGTCGCTCGTTCGAGATCGAAGAATTCCCCCTCATCCGCCGTATAAACACGGGTGGTTAACTTGGCCACAACACCCTCTTTGGTGCGCCTTTCACGGCGATGATAATAGCCGTGGATGACAGCCTCATGCCCGCGCGTCACCAGTTCCTTGAGCCACTCGCAGAATCTTGAATCGTCGAGAAAATGCCCCCGGTGATGATGATCAGGAATGACGAGCAGCGAACAGCGACTGACGCCGATCTGCTCCAACTGCGTCACAATCTCCGCACAAGCCGCAAACGTATGCGGCGAGACATCATGGAGCGAGACTACGAGCGACCGGTCGTGCATCAGGACTTTTGGCTAATCGTCCGGCGACGTTTCCAAAAGATCATTCCGATGAACGCCACAGTGATCCCGGCCGACCAATGCCCCACCCAATCTCCATAGCGGGTATAAAAGGTCAGCTCCGGATTCGTCGGCACGGCAACCTTGAACGGAATAAAACCCTGCTCGAAGGTCCGAAGCTGGCCACGGTCCACGCGTCCCATCTGATCGATGAGGCAGGTCACGCCGGTGTTTGCCGAGCGGAGCAGGGGACGACGGTTTTCGATGGAGCGGAATAGGGCGTTCGCCAAGTGCTGTTCCGCCGCGACAGATTTCCCGAACCAGCCATCATTCGTCACGTTCACCAGCACTTGAGCGCCTTTTTGCACGAATCCCCGGGTCAGATCACCCAAGGTATCCTCGAAGCAGATCAGGACACCCAGATCGGTTTTGGGCTGAGGCAGAGGCAGCACTGAGGTTTCGGAGCCTGCGTCCAAGTCGCCCGGTACGAGTTCCCCGATTGCCCGGGGCAGAATCTGGCGGAACGGCAGGTATTCCCCGAAAGGAACGAGGTGCATCTTCCGGTACACGGAACGAACTCTGCCGTGCTCGCTGAGCAGCATGGCGGCGTTGTACACCTTCGAATTCTCGGGAGTCGTTGGGTCTAGATCATAATCGAGCGTTCCAAGCAGCAGGTTGAAATCGCCCCTCGCCAGTTGATCCATCACGAACCGATAGTTCACCTCATCCGCAAACATCCCGCGGGGCGTTGCAGCCTCGGGCCAGACAACGAGATCTGGTACCGGCTGAAGCATCGTCGCAAGGCCGGTCAGCTTATCGAGCTGCCCGAGAATCTCGTCCTCGGCATCCGAATCGAATTTCTGCGTTTGCGGAATGTTCGGCTGAAGCGCCACCGCCCGCAGCGGGGTCGTTTCACCTGCGCCTTTGAAAAGCGTACGCACCCCGTAGCCAAAAACCACCGCGAGCAGCGCCATCGTCAGGCTGAACTCCCAGCGGATGCCTTTCATGAACTGCGGACCGAGCTCCAGGACGATCCTCCGGACCACGATCACCGCCATTAAATTACAGAACGCCACCAGCCATGTCAGCCCCAACACACCTGTGAGATCCGCGATCTGAATCATCGCGAGATCCGCATGAAGAGCGACGCCAAGTCCATTCCATCCCCACCCGCTGAAGAGCCATCCTCGTGTCCACTCGAGAGCGGTCCAGATACACGCCCCGAGCCCCGCAACCGCCAGATTGCGCATTGGCGAGCGGAATGGCCGATCTCCCCAGGGGAGCTTCGTCAGGAGCAATGCCCATGTCGCCGGATAAAGCGCCATGTAAAGCGCCAGCAGGATTGGTAATCCATTCAGCCAGGGGGTCTGGAACAGAGGCGCCAACTCTGTAAGCCACCGGAAGGTCACGGCAAAAAAGACCAGCCCCATTACATAGCCGAGAGCAAATGGGTGCCGCGCGTACCGTAGCGCGCTGTCCGAGCGCCGGGGCCCTCCAAGCCACACGGCACAAATCAAGGGTGTCAGCGCGATCCACGCGAGCCAGCCCTGATTGAAACCCGGGTAACAGAGTGATAGCAGCACGCCGCTCGTGAGCGCAGCCAGCCACGGCCAGAGGCGACTGAACCAATGCCGTGCGGTCTGATCAGTATGCATCGGCGTCTGGACAGCCGATGAAACGGAAGTTTCGGTGCTCAAAATAAAAAGGTCGCGATGCTCTACTCACGCCGTACCCGGCGGCTCTTCGGCTTCTCCGGTGTCGGATCCAGTGCCTCCTTGAGATCGCGCGAATAACCAGAATTCACGTGAAACTTCGCTTTCTCGAAGTCGGCCATTTTGTTGAATGACGGACTGTCGGTCACCACATAGCCAATCATCACCAGACCCTTCATCGCATCTAACAGCTCCGCGCCAACCATATCCGGAACTCGCTCAGCGAGCTGTTCACCCGAGACTTCGCCCCCGCTCATCCCGAGCGCTTTGATGATCGAAATTTCGCCTCCGTCGAGGTTGATGTTGCTGGCCATGGGGGAAGGTACGCGGGAGTCGGTGGGTGCAAAGGGGGAAAGTTGAGGGCGGGGGAAGGGAAGTAATCAGTGAGTCAGTAATCAGTAATCAGTAGAGGCAACCTTCAGACGAAAGTTTTTACTGATTACTGACTCACTGATTACTGATTACTTGCTTCTGAGCACTGGGCACTCACCCCACCCGGCGGCACTCAGTGCCCGAGGCGCTCTTCCACATCACGCTGCACCCAGCTCCACAGGGCATCCAGCGATCCTTTCACCAGCGGCTGAATCTCGGCGAGTTCCTGCGTGGTGAAGCGCTGCCCGGGAGCCGGCAAGCGGCGGCCGTACATGTAGAACTTGATCTTCGGCTCGGTTCCCGACGGACGCACCGCCACACGACGGCCATCCTCGAGATCGAACATCAGCATGTTCTCCTTCGGAATCTTGTCACCTTCGACATCCGTAAAGTCCTCCGTAGCGAAGTTCCGAACCGAGGAAACAGCCGTTCCTTCGACATCCTTCGGCGGGTGCTGCGCATAGGAAGCGATCAGCTTGGCGATTTTCATCGCGCCTTCTGCGCCCTCGAAGGTCAGCGAGCCGTTCTTCTCGAAGTAGAAACCGTACTCCGAATACACCTCGTCCAGAAGTTCGGGGAGCGTGAGGCCGCGGGACTTTGCATAGGCTGCGACTTCCGCGAAGACCACCGCGGCGCCATTTGCATCTTTGTCGCGGACGTAATCGGCTGCACTGTAGCCGTAGCTCTCCTCACCACCGCAAACGTAGAAGCTGGAATGGTTCAGGCGTGCTGCACGGGTTTCGGATTCAGGCAGGTTGCGATAGCTGTTGCGGAGCTCATCAGGCAGAGCCGCTTCATACTTACCAAGTTTCTCGCCGATATACTTGAACCCGGTGAGAGTCTCGACACAGCGGAGGCCATTCTTCTCGGCGATTGCCTTCTGGAGATCAGTGGTGACGAGCGTCTTGATGATCACGCAGCGGCTGGCGTTCTCCCGAGTGATGACGCCCTGCTCGATCAGCTTCTTCACCCGGTAGTACGCCATCAGAGAACCGATCTGGTTTCCGGTGAAAAGCTCGAGTCCGCCCGATGCATTCCGCACGGCAACCCCCATACGGTCACAGTCCGGATCGGTCGCAATCACCAGGTCGGCATCCTCCTTCTTTGCCTGTTCGATCGCCATCGCGAGTGCGTCAGCATTCTCAGGATTCGGCGATTTCACCGTCGGGAAACGTCCATCCATCACCTCCTGCTCCGGCACCGTCGAATACCGGAAGCCAAGCCGCTCCAGCATCGGTTTGATGATGACACCACCCGTGCCATGGATCGAGGTGAAGACAATCTTCAGATCGTTCGCCTTCTTTACCAGATCCCGGTCAAGGACCAGCGCCTCCAGACGATCCATGTACGCCTCGTCGCTCTCCTTACCGAGAACGATGACCTGTCCACGTTCGCCCTCGGGAACGGGTTCAAAGGTGTCACTCTCGATCGCGCTCACCTTTTTGATGATCCCACTCGCGTGCGGCTCCACGACCTGGGCACCGTCACCGAAGTACACCTTGTAGCCGTTGTCATGCGGCGGGTTATGGCTGGCCGTGATCACGATACCGGCCTGCGCGTTCTGATCACGCACGGCAAAGGAAAGCTGTGGCGTCGAACGAGGTCCTTCGAAGAGGCAAACGTCACAACCGAGGTTTGTAGCGACCTTTGCAACGAGCTGGGCGAAATCCTTGGAAAAGTGGCGGGTGTCATGCGCCACGACGATCTTTGGACGCGTCGAGATTCCTTGGCTTGCCTGCCACTCCTTCACATAGAGCACCAGCCCCTGTGTGGCTCGGCTCACGTTGAAGTAATTCATCGCATTCGTTCCCACGCACGGGAACTCGGGGCGCCCGAGCGGCTGCGGTGCGCCTTGCTCCGCCTTCGTGACGATCTTCCCGATCGTGCGGCCACGCAGACCGCCCGTGCCAAAGACGAGCGTCTTGTAGAAGCGGTCATTCAGCTCCGTCCATTCCTGTGCATCGACCAGTTCCGTGATACTCGCCTCGTTAAGTGGCGATGAAGAACGATCGAGCAGCGACTCGATGAACTTCACACTGGCTTCGAAGAGGTGACCGGCGGCACAGGCTTGCTGAATGCGAGAACGGAGATCGCTCATAAAGGTTGATGGCGGCGGAGTGTGCCTGTTGGAGAAAAGAGTGAAAAGTGATTAATGGGTGTCAGATTCACAGCGAAAGGAGCCGCGCAACCTACTTACCTGTCACGTTGGTGAGTGTGACATAATGTTACGCCCCACGCTGCTCCCCCTCTTCGCCGCGGCCCTTCTTGCCGCGTGTGTCTCCCGCGACAAAGAACTTCGCGGTCCCATTGCTCCACGATCCCAGGTCGCGGGTCCCGAGTTTCGCCAGGCGGTCGGACATCTCCTCGGCGCTCCTCTGCTCCCCGGGAACCGCATTACGACCCTGGTAAACGGAGATGAGATCTTTCCCTCGATGCTTGCGGGGATCCGGAGTGCAAAGCGGACGATCACCTTTGAGATGTATGTGTTCGAGCAGGGAGAGACTCCCCGGCGTTTTGCGGAGGCTCTGGCTGAACGGGCACGGGCAGGGGTGAAGGTGCACGTGATTCTGGATGCTCATGGAGCCAGTAAATCGCGTCCCTACCACGAAATGTTACGCTCCGCGGGCGTGAAGCTGGCGTTCTACCATCCGCTCCGTCCGTGGGACATCCGCAGATATAATAACCGGACCCATCGCAAGCTGATGGTGATCGATGGTCGCGTCGGCTTTATCGGCGGGGTGGGAATCGCAAAGGAATGGGAGGGCAACGCGCAATCTCCAGAGCATTGGAGGGAGAACCACTACCGGGTGGAGGGACCGGCAGTCGCTCAGATGCAGGCAGCTTTCGTGGATAACTGGATCAAGGTGGAGAGTGAACTGCTTCACGGGCCAGACTACTTTCCGGCGCTGCAGGCCCGGGGCAATACACTGGCGAGTGTCTTTTACAGTTTCCCCCGGCGCGGGCGCATTCACCTCGAGGTGCTCTACCATCTGGCGATTTCGTCCGCCCGGAAATCGATTCTGATCCAAAATGCGTACTTCGTTCCCGACAGCGAGACGGCGGACGCGCTGGTCGCGGCTGCACGCCGGGGCGTGCGGGTGCAAGTGGTGGTGCCGGGTAGGATTACGGACCAGAAAACCGTGCAACGTGCAGGCCGCCGACGGTACGGACCACTGCTGGAGGCTGGTATCGAGATCTACGAATACGAACCGACGATGCTCCACTCGAAGCTGCTGATTGTGGATGGACTCTTTACGTCAGTCGGGTCTGCCAACTTCGACTATCGATCCTTGCAACTGAACGACGAGGCCAATCTGAACGTTTACGATGCGGGTTTTGCGGCCGAGCAGACGCGGATCTTTGAACAGGATCGTGCTCGTTCCCGACGATACACCGAGGAAGAACACCGCCGGCGGGCACCGGAGAATACGGCGACAGGTCTGATCGAAGAACCGGTGGCGAATCTGCTTTAGTGAGGAGATAGCCGGGGTGATTGACCTCTTTTCCAAGGGTGGCGTCTAATTCATCGTCACCTCTCCGAAAATTCCCAAAATCCCCGAGTTGTACCTAGCGTACAATTAATTGTACCTGAGATACAACTCAGTTCCCCTCCAGGTAGAACCAGTTGTACCTGGGGATGAACTCAGTTATGTCCCGGGTACAACCAGTTCTACTCCAGGGTGAACTCAGTTCTAGTCCGGGGACAATTAGTTGTACTTGGCAGTGAACTCAGTTCATCCCGCGGTACAACCAGTTCTACTTCAGGGGGAACTGAGTTGTCCCCGGGGTACAATTAATTGTACGCCAGATACAACTGGTTGTCCGGCGGGTACAATTGGTTATCCGGCGGGTACAATTGGTTATCCGGCGGGTACAACTGGTTGTCCGGCGGGTACAACTGGTTGTGCGCCGGGTACAATCAGTTGTCCTGGAGCGACAACTGGTTGTCGCTGGTCTACAACTATTTGTCGCGGCGGTACTACTGGTTATCGGCGGGGTACGACCAGTTGTCCCGGAGGCATTACCAGTTATTGGCCGGGTGTTTCTGGTTATGCTTGGGAGATTACTCGTAATGCCACGAGGCCGATAGAAGGGCCCGGCGCCCCCTCAAATCCTGAGTTGCACGCTATCCGCCGACAGAACGGCGGCATCGCAAGCGCCGAAGCAGAAAAAACGTACGATCGCACTAGTACTGCATCTGCGCCTTCCCCGGCGTGGGAGTGCGTTAGGCACTCCTCGGCGCTTCCAGCCACAGCAGCCTTACGCCTTCGCTTTCTTGGGCTTATGCCGCGCGATAAACTCCTCAGCGAGAGCTTTGTAAGCCGTAGAACCCAAACCGCTCGGCTCGTATTCGATGATCGTCTTTCCGTGGCTGGGCGCCTCGCTCAAGCGGACCGTACGCGGGATGATCGTCTGGAAGAGCAGGGAACCGAAGTGGTTCTGAACTTCCTGAACCACCATCTGCGCGAGGTTATTCCGCATGAACATCGTCATGAGGATTCCACCGATCACCAGATCGGGATTTGCGCCAGACTCCCGGATCTGACCGACAATTCCGTCGATCTTCGACAATCCTTCGAGGGCAAAGTACTCGCACTGAATGGGAACCAGCAGCTCATCTGCCGCCGCCAGCGCGTTGGTCATCAGAATCCCCAGCGATGGAGGGCAATCGAGGAGAACAAAATCAAAGGGGGCCTCTTCCCGAAGAGGTTCGAAGGCCGCACGCAGCCGGGTTAAATGATCCTCGGCACGAGCTACTTCCACCTCGGCTCCCGCCAGGTTCAAATCACCGGGAATGATCCAGAGATTTTCGCGCCGCGTGGGCATTACCATATCCGCCATCGAAGCCTCGCCGAGCATGGGATGATAGACACTGTGACCGGGAACGGTCTCGTGCCCAAGGGCACTGGTGGCATTGGCCTGAGGATCGAGGTCAACCAGGAGAATACGTTCACCGCGGGCAGCCAGACACGCGGCAAGATTCACTGAGGTAGTGGTCTTACCGACTCCGCCTTTCTGGTTCGCAACGGCGATAATCTTCATAGGGGCGCGGCAGTGTAGGCGCGAATCACAAGTTGAACAGATTTGATTGCAATCTCAACCCGGCGTAAGGAGCGCTCCTTTAAAGACATGGAACTTACCGAACGCCTACTCAACGATGCCGGAGGCTGGCAGATCTTGAAGCAGGCTCGCGCCCTTCATGAAATGGGCCGGGTCAGTGGCGCTACATGGCAGGAACCGCTGCTCCAGGGACGGGTACGCGAAGGTGAATCCGAGTATCGCGCCGGGCTGAAAATCCTTTCAAAAACCAACATCGAGAACCTGTGCGGCTGCCGGGCCTCCAAGCAGCGCGGAATGATCTGTGCCCATTCGGTTGCGGTCGGGCTGGAAATCCTGAAACCGCATCAGCCGGCGCCGCCCCCGAAGCCGGCTCCTGCACCATCCACGCAAGAGGCAAAAACAGGCGGGCAGGGGAGTTCGTCCCTGGCATCGACCCTGAAGCCGCGGTTCAGCCTCGATGAAGGTATGCCGGTGGAG
>CBINJX010000076.1:0-10728 GCA_966251085.1 uncultured Verrucomicrobiales bacterium | reverse complement strand
TGAAGCGGTGTATTGGAGCGTGCGCGCCGGGTGCAGGTGATTTGGAAATCAGGCGCATCGAAGGTCGTGAAGAGCGGATGGGGCGCGCTGCGGAAGAAAATCGTATAGAGCCCACGGCGGAACCGGTCGCCCCCGGTGCTCGTCCTCCACTGCTTTTTGTTCTGAGTGAAAGAATAGACACCGTCGGGTTGTGGCGGGCGAACGCTCGGACCGCCTACTGTGGTATCCAGCAATCCACTGGCCGAGAGTGCCGCATCACGAATGATCTCGGCTTCGAGCCTGATCCGTTCCTGTCTTGCAAGGAGCAGATTGCGTGGATCTTTTTCGGCCAGGTCCGGACGCGCTTTTGACGACTGCCGGTACGTGGCTGACGTGACGATCAGGCGGTGCATTGCTTTCATTCTCCAGCCCTGCCGGATGAATTCACGGCTGAGCCAGTCAAGCAGCTCAGGGTGCGTAGGAGCGGCGCTCTGGGAGCCAAAATCTTCCTCGGTCTCGACAATGCCGCGGCCGAAGTAGCGCATCCAGATACGGTTCATCGTCACTCGTGGTGTCAGCGGATTTTGCGGACTGACGAGCCAGCGCGCGAGATCGAGGCGATTCCGGAAGTTGGTCCCTTTAGTCTCGAAGGCAGCATTTACGGCCTCGATCACACCTGGCTGGAGCGGACCGAGCTTTTCATCGGGACGCAGGAAATCTCCCCGCTGGAAAAGATATGTCGGACGCGGCTTTTCCAGATCCCGCATCACCATCAGTTCAACGACATCTGAGCTCGCATTCCCCCTCCCCGATCTGCCGCCTTTTGCAGCAGTCGCCTGCTTGAAGGCATCCCCTACCAGCCTCGTCTGTTCCGCCGTGCGCTTCGCTGGCGGTGTTCGCAGCGCGAGAGTGAGCGCCCCCTCCGCCGATGTGGGCGCAGTCTCTGCAAAATCGATCGCAAATCGGCCGACAAGGTACTTCTCATTCAGATCGTGGTGCAGGCGAAATTCGAACGGCGAATCACCGACCGAAATTGGCTTGTCGAAAACGAACACGATGTCGTGATCCGCATTCATTTTTACGTTTCGATACTGAGCCCCTCTACCGACATTGATCGCCCATCCCGTCTTCGACTCACCATCGATCGCCGCAACAGCCGGGTAGCCGGGCTGCTCGTGGTCGGCAAAGGTGCGCGCGATCGGCACCTCTTTCCCCCCGACGCTCGCCTTGAATTCCGTGAGCACGAAGTTGCCATTCTTTGCAAAACCAGGCCCGCGCTGAGGCAGCGACTCGTGCGTGAGCACCCGCAGACGCACAGCGGCCACTTGCTTCAGGGAAGTTTTCGCAACGACCCGATAGGTGTCATTGAACGAACCGCCGCCATCGGCCAGCAGCGAGTTGTCCGGCAGGAGCTGGAAACCCGCATTTGTCGGGGTGTCGTACTCGAGATACTTGGCGCCTGACCATTGCACCGGACCGGCTTCCGGCATGGCTTTCCCTAGACGCGCCAGCTCCTGCTGCTCCCACTCGGGTTGCCTTTTCCGAAGTTCCGCTGCCATCTCCTTCCGCCGTTCCTCGGCCGTGACTCCGCCAAACACTTCGCCATGCGCGACCTCAACCGTCGCGCCCTTGTTGTTCACGTCGCTCCCTTGGTTGAAGAATGCGTACAGCTGGTAATACTCGCGATGGGTAATCGGGTCGAACTTGTGCGTATGGCACTGCGCACAACCAACCGTGAGCCCCAACCATACGGTACCCGTGGTATTGGTTCGGTCCATCACGGCTTCGACTCGAAACTGCTCGGGGCTGGTGCCGCCCTCTTCGTTGATCAAAGTATTCCGGTGAAAAGCCGTTGCAATGAGCTGACTCTTGGTCGGTTTGGGAAACAGATCACCCGCAAGCTGCTCAATCGTGAAACGGTCGAAAGGCATATCGTCGTTGTGAGCCTTGATCACCCAATCACGGTAGGGCCACATCACCCGTTCACTGTCGATGGTGTAGCCATTCGAATCAGCGTAACGCGCCTGATCGAGCCAATGCCGCCCCCAACGTTCGCCGTAATGCGGGCTGCCCAGCAAACGCTCAACCAACCGTTCGTAAGCATCCGGTGACTGGTCCTCGACGAATGCGCGTACCTCCTCCGGTGTTGGCAACAATCCCGTCAGATCCAGGGATACGCGACGGATCAAGGTCTGCCGGTCCGCCTCCGGTGAAGGCGCAATGCCGTCCCGTTCCAGGCGCGACAGGATAAATTGATCAATGCCATTCTTCGGCCACGGGGTTTCCTTCACTGCCGGAGGCTCCACGTTGCGTACTGGCAGGAATGCCCAATGCCCCTCGTATTCAGCCCCCTGCTCAATCCACCGCCGCAGCGTGGCGATCTGCTCATCCGTGAGCCGCTCCTTCTTGGCTTTTGGCGGCGGCATCATGTCGTCCCGGTCGTGGGACATCACCCGGAGCATCAGTTCGCTCTCATCTGGCTTCCCCGGCACGATGGCCCGCACTCCGTCCCGGTCCTCGATCGCACCTTCACGTGTATCCAGACGCAGATCGGCGTCGCGGTTTTTGTCATCCGGGCCATGACAGTGGAAACAGACATTCGAGAGGATCGGGCGAATGTGTTCGTTGAATCGAACCTGGTCCGGCACGGCTCCACTGGCCAGCCGGGTCATTCCTGCGACCGCAATCAGCAGTGCCGGGAGCGACCAGCGAGTTCGTGATACGGGGGAAGAAGAGTGCATAGTCTGCTGCCAATTCCCGCAAGTGGCGCAAATCTCACACACTTTTTTTCCGAAACTGGAAAAAATCCGTGTGAGAACGGCTGGAAACTGCGGAATACGCTGAAAACCCCGCGCCTTTCCTCCCGTCCTTGTGCATCGGGAACCCTACGACTTTCCAAAACGATGAGCGAATCACCTCCAATTGACGCAACGCTCGACGACGTCCTGCGTGGAAACCCGGACGCGTTTCTACTGATTGTGCGTGCGCACGGCCCAAGTCTGCGGGCTTATCTGGCCAGCCAGATTTTTCATCTGGATGACGTGGATGATGTCGCCCAGGAGACCTTCATCGCCGCATATCGGAGCCTGCATACTTTCCGGCGCGGAAGCGATTTCGGTGCGTGGCTAAGGGGAATCGCCCGCCACAAGCTGCTTCGCTACTTTGAGCAGCACGGGAGGCATACCGAGGCAATGGAAGGCTTTCGTCGTGAATCCTCCGCTCATCTTCAAACCGAACTGGAGGACGCCGCATCGCGGACAACCTCGGAGCATCTGCAGGCAATGCTCGTGTGCATCGGAAAACTGCCGGAGCGAATGCGGCAGGTAGTCCGCACCTGGCTGGAAGGTGGCCGTTCTGCATCGCTTGCGGAGGAGCTGCAAACCACCCCGGCCGCCGTTTACCAGCTGCAATACCGTGCGCTGAAGGTGCTCCGGGAATGCATCGGGAAGGAGGTCGCCCATGGAAACTGATCTGCAGGACGCGCTGATTGCCTGGCAAGGAGGCGAATTGCCCCCGGGGAGGTCCGATGAGTTAATCTCCCGGCTGCGTGATGATCCGGAGTTCCGGCGTCGCTTCGCTGACGATGTCTGGACACTCTCCTTGACGCGCATCGCGCAGGCGCCGGACCCTCGCTGGCTGGCATTGAACGAAGAACTCGGCCTGACTCCCTCAGCACACGATGTTATCGGCGACCTGGCGAGTGAGGACCGCTTGATGGCGGAGATCCGCCGGGAACCGGTCCGCTTCGTAGACGCCTGGTGGCGTCGCGTTGCCTACGGTGCCATGGCAGCGGCAGTGACGCTTGCATTGGCGGCGCTGGCCATCTGGGGCAATCGCCCCACGCACACACCGGGCGCAGTTGCCCAAACGCTTGCCGTATTACTCCAGGCGGACAATGCGATCTGGCACGGAAAAGCCCCGGCACAGTTCGCCACGGGCAGTTCCCTGAGCGCAGGCCGGCTCCGGCTCAGTTCCGGTCGTGTGAGCCTGATGTTTACCAGCGGAGTGACGCTAAATTTCGAAGGCCCCGCCGACCTTGATCTCGTCACGACGGACCGTGTGGTCTGCCGCGAAGGACGGCTTCGGATGCATGTGCCGCCAGGGGCGGAAGGATTCTCTATCGAGACTCCTGGAGGCGCAGTCACCGACCTCGGCACGGAACTGGGAGTTTCCGTGGCTCCGGATGGCAATACTCGTGTGGCCGTCTTTGAAGGTAAGGCAGAGGCGTCCCTACGGATTCCCGGCCAGGGCGGTGTACGAACAGAACTCCTGGAAGCCGCGCAATCCGTCGAGCTTCTCCCCGCCACCGGCCAGATCCGTACCACTGACGCATCGGGTTTCCTCGCCCCCACAGAGGTGAGGATTCCACCGCTGCGGCTTCATTCAGATTACACTCGGATGATCAAAGAGGCGCGTCCTGCACATTATTGGCGGCTCGATCACATGGATGGCGGAGTTATTCCTAACGAAATCGAGGATTCCCCTGCCCTGCACCTCGTCGGGGGTGCAACTCTCGATCACGACCCATCCGGTCGATCCAGTGTCGTCTTCCATGGAAAGGAAAAACCCGGCGCCCTACACGTCCCGGAACCTTGGAAACTGCCCGGCAATGCACATGCAATCGAACTCTGGTTCATCAGCACCACTGCCGAGCAGAGATCACTCGCAGCATTCACGAGTGGCCCGCTACAGAAGGATCACCTCACGCTTGTCGAACTTGCAGGACGTCTGCCCGGACGCAGTCCGAGACCCGGAATCGTTCGCTATCTCACCCGCTGGCCCGCTGGTCCCGGTGGAGGAATCAACATCTTCTCCCCGCCAGACTATCTGCCCTACCGGTGGCATCATCTGGTCGCCCAGCAGTCCGGCGGAAAGATGGAGCTTTTCCTGAATGGCAAACTGGTCGGTACCGCGCAGGCCGATGCGTTTCCGGCTGAGGTCACGTGCAATATACTATTCGGTTGCCTCAGGTATGTTCCGACGGCCGATAAGGTTTCAATCGAGCGGCCGTTTGCCGGACGGATTGCAGAGATTGCGATCTACGATCGGTTACTGACAGAGGCGGAGATTCGCTTTCACATGTCACTACGGTCCGAGGAGTAATCAACGAGGGGAGCACATACCGTAACGCGATCCCTCCCTTTCTGCGGGTGCTCCGACCATCTTGGTTGGAAGCTGATCACCATGGCAGTTTTGTGGTTTTCAGAAATTGAGGAATAGTAACTTGTAATTCGCCGGCGAAGCGCACCGAACTCGGAGCAAGGATGCTCCGATCACCCGCAGCCAAGATGGCTGACGCTACGGCGCAAGCGGTCATTGAGAGGCAGAATGCACTTACCGATCTCTCGTGATCCCCCGCGCATCTCTGGAAATAGATTACCTGCCTCCAGAAACAGAGCGCGCTGAAATGACAAACCGCCAGCCGGTTTCCAGAAACCACGGCTCTCAATCACCATGTGCATTTGCATGTAAGGCCATAGGCCGTCCAAACTTCGGACTGAGACGGGCAACTCACCCACCACTGTTCCAACATGTCTGATTCCGGCCATTTTCGCATCCACCAGGTTGCTCCCGGCGACCTTACGCTGATGGGCGAAATGCTCACGCTCTTTGGCGAGGTATTCGATGACCGAAAGACATACACCGAGCGACGACCGAGCGCTGATTACCTCGTCCGCCTGCTACGCAGTGATTCATTCATCGCGTTGACCGCGCTGAAAGACGGGTGTGTGGTCGGCGGTTTGGCCGCGTATGAACTCCACAAGTTTGAGCAGGAGCGCAGCGAGATCTATATTTACGACCTCGCCGTATCGGCCGCACACCGGAGGCAAGGTATCGCCACCGGATTGATCCTCGAATTGAAGAAAATCGCGGCCGCCCGCAGTGCTTACGTTATCTTCGTGCAGGCGGACCTGGGCGACGCACCCGCCATCGCTCTTTATACCAAGCTGGGTGTTCGGGAGGATGTTTTACACTTCGATATTGCGACCGGAGGTTGATCGCGTTCACCGAACGGTGAACAGTCAATCTCATCGGAGTACCAGACGATCGCCCAAGGTCAAAGGAGGCACGTTTCTCGCATTGCTCCCGTACCGATCTTTCACCGCGCGACAGGAGGAAACGATCAATCGCGGGCTCATCGCAATCCGTAGGCGTTCGACTTTTGTTTATGTAAGCTGTCGCTTACCTGCGACCGGCACGGGCAGCGCGGTAAGAATCGCCGAACCGATTACCGCGACGACGGATTACACCGACAGAGGCCGCTCGCTTTCCTCACCGTCCACTTATCACGTCAGGCCGGTCATCAACGGTGTAGAGCAGGCCCCACGCGAGAGCTTCCCTGTTGCAGCGAATAGTCCTCTCGCTTATCTCGCGCTCCCGATTCAAAAGCCTGCCGGAGGCACCACTCCCGTTTGTCACCGTCCATACCCCTGCACCCGAGGCAGTGAATGGGAAGCTCTTTACTGGAGTGCGTGCTACGAAGAGGTGATGCCGCCATTTTGGCGGCACTTGGTGAACGTGTATCACTTCCTCCGAAAGAACAGCTCACCGACCTTCCCCTCTCCGAGCACCCGTCCCAATTCTTTGAATGCGAAGAACGGAATGAAAGCGGAGAATACGACGAGACACTCTGCGAGGAATGCATCCCAACCGTGACGCAAGAGCTCATCGACACCTGCTGCGACTCCTCTCCGGTGTAGCAATCCTGTGATCGTGTACTCGATGAGCTTGAAGACGCCGACCCACACGGTGAATACAACAGCCTTGTACAACGTGGGGATGATCAAAGGCTTTTCCTCCATCCGACGCCCGAAATGCATGGCATCTCCGATCAGGATGATTTTTGCCAGAATCAACGCTTCAATCAGAGCAAACCCGAAATGGAAATAGCCGATGTGATACTCGGCGAGGATCAGTTTTCGATATCCGGTGAAGGCGCTGAAGAAGAATGCCAGGTACACGAAATTGGTCCAGTAATCGGCAAGTTCGCGCATGAGCCGTTGCTTCAACGCGGAGCGGTTCTTAATTGCGTCGGTCATCCGTAGGTCTCCTGAATATTTTCTCGGACCGGGGCAGCTCGCCTTTAGCCATGCAATCATCACGCGATTGTTTTCTATCTGTGGCAGATACCACCACAGGAAGTTGACGAGTTCCCTTCAGGACTCCCATTGGGGCACGGTTGCCCTCCGGTTTGATAGAATCGGTCATCACTCGACGGGTCACCTCCGTGGAGACGAGTGGAAATCCAAAGACGTAAGCATCCACGCCGGTCTGACGAGCATCGCCCTCTGAGAGGGTGCGGCACTGGGCGGAGACAGAGCCATACACCGGAAGCCCGCAATCAAACTCACGATGCAAATCCCCCGCTCACCGTACCTGCTTGTCTGATCCATAGGTGTTTGCCTTCCCGGTTTTGTTCCATCCTCTGCATCGTACACGGAAGAGAACACGGCTGTGGAGTCATCACGGGTAAGGCATCCGGGAGGATCTGTCCCCTTCACGGGAAATTTGACGCAAGTGAATACTTGCATACCATGCAAGCACTCACTTACATGTCCGCCATTACATCCTCGCCGCAGGTTGCCGCTCCCGGCACACGCGATCGGCTGCTTTCGGCCGCGTTGAAAATTTTCTCCCGTGATGGACTGCAGGGCGCTACGACTCGCGCCATTGCCCAGGAGGCAGGAGTCAATGAGGTGACGCTGTTCCGGCATTTCCAGACAAAGGAAGGTTTGCTGGAGTCCCTGATGACGAGCATGCTCGCTGAGGCGCAGCAGCAGGGTGAACTGGTGGACGAGGCGCAGTGGAGCCGAGCGAGTCTTCGAGCGAATCTGCTCCGGTACGCTGAGAGTTACTATGAGTTGGCCGCGGGCAAAGAGGCATTCATCCGCACAATACTGGGCGAGGCGCAGCGTTATCCGGAACACGCGCGCAAGGTCATCCTGCATGTCAGCGCGCCTGTACGAGCCGGCCTGGTGGCGAATCTCGAAGCCGCACGCAAAGCCGGAAAGATACGGCGCGGCGTCGATCTCGCGGCAGCGGCGGAGACCTTCCTGGACACGCTCCTCGCAGGGATGCTGCGTCACACGGCCGGTCTCGCGATGGAGAGAACCCCCGAGCAGTTCATCGCGGTAGCCGCGGACATTTTCGCTGCGGGCCTCGCTCCAAAGTCCTGAGCCGGCACGTGAAAAGAAATTTCTTTCAGTTCTTTGCAACCATCCCTTCATGAATCCATTTGCTCGCGCCCTTTTCATCCTGCCCTGCGTGATCGGGTTGGCGGCATGTCAGTCAAAGCAGAAAACCGTTGTGGAGGAGAAACCCACAGTTCCGGTCCGGGTGCAAACCTACACCGTTGAGAAGCGCCCGGTACCGCGTTTCCTCGAAGTTACCGGCGAGCTGAAAGGCGGCCGGGTTTCCTCGGTTGCCGCAGACGCATCCGGCAAGGTACGCGAGACGCTCGTCGAGCGTGGTAGCGTGGTGAAACCGGGTGACGTGCTCGTAAAGCTCGACGACCGCGCCGCAAATCTGGCTCTGCGCGAGGCGGAAGCAACCCTGGCTCAGGCGCGGGCACGGCTCGACCTGGCTCGCGCCGATTGGCAGCGCAATCAGCATCTTGCAAAGTCCAAGTTGATCGCCCCGGCTGAATCGCAGAAGCTCGAGGCTGATGTCCAAGGACGTGAGGCGGATGTGGCGGTGGCAGAAGCGCGGCGAGACAGCGCGCGCAAGTCGCTGGAGGACACCGAAGTTCGTGCGCCCTTTGCAGGTACAGTTGCCGAGCGGTTCGTGAATGCCGGTGAATACGTGCAACCCGGCGTGAAGGTGGTGGTGATGATTGCCAAGGACGACCTGCGTCTCTGGCTCAATGTGCCCGAGATGGCAGTGGGTGCGGTCCGTCAGGGACAGGCAGTCACTTTCCATGTTCCAGCGTATCCCGGCACAGATTTCACCGCAAAGGTACGCTACATCAGCCCGATTGTTCGCGAATCGGGGCGCGACCTGCTCGTGGAGGCGGAGGTGGATGATGCCGATGGGCGGCTGCTGCAGGGAATGTTCGCTGAGGTGCGACTCTCACTCGCGGAAAAACCGGGACTGGTCGTGCCAGCGTCGGCAGTCCGCAATGAGGGAGGCCTGCACAAGGTACTCGTGCCCGAGGGCAATCACCTTTCCGAGCGCATCGTGGAGGTCGGCATGAAAATCGATTCGTGGACCGAAATCCGTAGCGGGTTGGCCGAAGGAGATACCGTGGTGGTTCAGCCCACGCAGGAAGCCAGGGACGGCGCGCCCTTCACGATCGCTGCCCGCTAAATCCAGACACTTCATTTTTCCATGCAATGGCTCGCTAAAGTCTGCGTGAAGCGCCCCGTGTTTGCCACGGTGCTGGTGCTCGCGTTTGTTGTCGTCGGAGTACTCGGCTACTTCCGGCTGCCAGTGGATCTTTTTCCAAAGGTCGACTTCCCCACTGTGATTATCACGACCTCCATGCCGGGCGCATCGCCGCAGGAGGTCGAGACGGAAATCACCAACAAGATCGAAGAAGCCGTTAACACGATCAGCGGCATCGATGAGCTGCACTCTACTTCCAGTGAGGGGTTATCACAGGTCATCGTCGCATTCCTGCTGGAGAAGGACGGCGCGGTCGGCGCGCAGGAAGTCCGCGATCGCGTAAACCGTATCCTCGACGATTTGCCGGATGCCGCCGAAACGCCGCGTGTGCAGCAGCTCGATGCCGATGCCGCGCCGGTACTCAATGTCGCTGTCATCGCCGACCGGCCTGTGCGCGAGATCACCGAGTTTGCCGACAAAGTGCTGCGCCGGCAGCTCGAGAGCAGCCCCGGGGTTGGACAGGTAAACCTCCTCGGCGGCCGAAGCCGCCAGATCAATGTGCATCTCGACCCCGTTCGGCTTCGCGCCTTCAACCTGACTGCGCTCGATGTCGAGCAGGCATTGCGGAGGCAAAACGTACAGATTCCTGCCGGTACCGTGCAGGGTGATGCACGGCAGAGCGGCCTGCGGGTGGAAGGAAAATTCGAGTCTGTCGAAAAACTCGCAGGTCTCGTGGTGAGGCAGGCCGATGGCGCGCTGGTGCGGCTCGGCGACGTGGCACAGGTCGAGGACGGCGAGGAGGAGCAGCAGAGTGTGGCGCGACGCAACGGCGTCCCCGCCGTGGTGCTCTCCATCCGCAAACAGTCTGGCGAAAACACCATCGCCGTCGTGGACGCTCTCAAGGAACGTCTCGATGAGATCACTCCCCGCCTGCCCTCGGGGTTCAAGCTCGAGATCGTGCGCGACAACTCGCTCGTCATCCGTACGAGCGTCCATGCCGTGAAAGAGCATCTCGTGCTCGGCTCGATCTTCGCCGCGTTCATCGTTCTCTTTTTCCTCGGCAACGGCCGAGCCACGCTCATCTCGGCGCTGGCGATTCCGACCTCAATCGTTGCCAGCTTTGGCGTGATGTGGGTGGCGAATCTCACGCTGAATATGATCAGCCTCGTCGCCCTTGCTCTCGCTGTGGGTATCGTTATCGATGATGCGATCATCGTGGTGGAGAACATCTTTCACCGCCTGCAAAAACATCGTGAAGCGCCCGATGTTGCCGCCATCGAGGGAACCCGTGAAATCGGTCTGGCAGTAATGGCGACGACTTTCTCGCTGCTCGCTGTCTTTGTGCCTGTTGCTTTCCTGAGCGGCATGGTCGGACGTTTCATGAGCAGCTTCGGACTCACTATGTCCTTCGCGATTGCCGTGTCG
>CBINJX010000075.1:0-10739 GCA_966251085.1 uncultured Verrucomicrobiales bacterium | reverse complement strand
CTGAAAGCGGTGCATCGCCTCGCCGTCACCGGTACTCCCCTGGAAAACCGGCTTCTGGATCTCTGGAGCATCTTTGCCTTTGCCATGCCGGGTGCGCTCGGACAGCGCAGCAAGTTCCTCAAGGATTACGACAAGGCCGGAGACACGATGGCGCGCCGTCGCCTCGCCGGACGGGTGCGCCCGTTCATGCTCCGCCGTACCAAGAATCAGGTCGCACGCGATCTGCCTCCGCGTATGGAGGAAGACATGCTCTGCGAACTGGAGAGCAAGCAGAAGCAGCTCTATAAGGCAGAGTTGAAGCGCGCGCAGCAGATGCTGCTGAAGATCAACACGAGCAAGGAGCTCGACAAACAGCGTTTCAACATCCTCACCTCGCTGCTGCGCCTGCGGCAGATCTGCTGTCATCCGGGGCTCGTCAGCGGCAAACATTCCGAAGCCAACAGCGCCAAGCTCGAGGCTCTCATGGAAATGCTCGAGCCGCTGATGGAAGAGGGCCACAAGGTGCTCGTCTTCTCGCAGTTCGTCGGCGCACTGGAGATCATCAAGAACGCCATCGCCGAACGTGGCTGGCGTCAGTTCCTCCTCACCGGCGGCACTGAAAACCGTGGCGAGCTGGTGGAGGAATTCCAGGGCACCGAGGGCGCGGCAGTCTTCCTGATCTCGCTGAAGGCGGGCGGTGCGGGCCTGAACCTCACCGCGGCTTCCTACGTGGTACTCTTCGATCCGTGGTGGAACCCCGCCGTGGAAAACCAGGCAATCGATCGTACCCACCGTATCGGCCAGAAGCAGCAGGTCATCGCCTACCGCCTGCTGATGCGCGGCACGATCGAAGAGAAGATCCGCGGCATGCAGCGCGACAAGAGCGCCCTCGCAGACGACGTGCTCGGTGAGGAGTCGTTCGCCAAGTCGTTGTCCGTGGACGACCTCAAATTCCTCTTCTCCGAAGATCCGGAGCAGGAGTAGCGGGGAAGTTGAGAGTTGAGAGCCCGGAGAGAGCAGTTCCGGGCTCCATAGGTGCGACGATCCATCCGTCCTATTGGTCCTATCCGTCCCATTCGTCCCATCCCTTTCCCAAAAATCAAAAAGGGCGACCGGAAAACCCGGTCGCCCTTTTTATTGAATACAGTCCTTAGCACAGCCCCTTACTTCCCTTTGCCGCCGCTTTCTTCCTTGGAGTCGAGCTTCTCCTTCACCGCAGTCTCTAGCTCTGCGTAAAGCTCGGTATTATTCTTGAGGAGTTCCTTTGCCGCATCGCGGCCCTGGGCGAGTTGGCTGCCCTTGTAAGAGAGCCAGGAACCGCGCTTCTCCACGAGCCCAACTTCCAGCGCGAGGTCGAGCAACGCGCCGGTCGAGGAGATTCCCTCATTGTACATAATGTCGAACTCGGCTTCCTGGAACGGCGGAGCGACCTTGTTCTTCACCACCTTGAGCTTCGTGCGGTTACCCGTGACGTTGCCGTCAGTCTGCTTGATCGCGCCGATACGGCGGATGTCCACACGAACACTGGCGTAGAACTTGAGCGCCTTACCGCCGGGAGTGGTCTCGGGGTTGCCGAACATCACACCGATCTTCTCACGAATCTGGTTGGTGAAGATACAGACCGTGTTGGCCTTGGAGATCAGCGCCGTGAGTTTCCGCAGAGCCGCGCTCATGAGACGCGCCTGTGCACCCACGGTGGAGTCGCCGATTTCACCTTCGAGTTCCTGCTTCGTGACCAATGCCGCGACAGAGTCGAGGACAATCACGTCGAGTGCGTTGGAGCGAACCAGGGTTTCACAGATCCGGAGCGCTTCTTCACCCGAGCTGGGCTGGGAAACGAGCAGATCATCGACATTCACCCCGAGCTTGCGGGCGTATGCCGGGTCGAGCGCGTGCTCGACGTCGATAAACGCCGCCAGACCACCGCGCTTCTGCGCCTGAGCAATAGCCGTGAGCGTCAGTGTGGTTTTACCGGAAGATTCCGGACCGAAAACTTCAACGATACGTCCGCGGGGGAAACCTCCAACCCCAAGCGCACGATCAATGAGAATGTTGCCCGTGGGAATCGCCTCGACTTCCATCTGATGCTGATCACCGAGGCGCATGATGGCGCCATCACCGTAGTCCTTGGCGATCTGCTGGAGAGCGAGGTCCAGATTCTTGTTGCGAGCCGCGAGGACCTTGCTGTCCTCCTGCGAAGCGTCTGATTTTGCCATATTTGGGAGACCGGAAAGTACACCGGTGCAGCAGAGATTAAAGGGCAAATCGAGCAGAAAATACAAAAAGTTGGATACTGCTCTTGCATGCACCACTACATGTTGTGGCGTGCACTATTGAACACCACAAGAGGAGGAGTAATCAGTGTGTCAGTGATCAGTAATCAGTGAGTCCAAGGGACTGAGATGCTCTCGCTCTGCACGTGTTCCCCTTCATCACTGATTACTGACACACTGATTACTGATTACTTGCCCCCCCCCGCCCGGCCCGCCGTTTGCTTTTTTCTGGTGTTTGTCGCCTGCGCATCTTTCTGTTACTGCTGCATTTGCCGCTCATGGAGACGAACCCCAACGTGGACCCCGACGCGCCTTTTCCTCACGACGAAACGACGCCGCAAGCCACTCCAACTGAAAATCCTCCGCCGGAACCGGCTGCGGCTTCTGCTCCCGAAATTGCAGCTGAAGCAGCCGCAGCTGAGGCCCTGCCTGAACCGCTGGTGGAAGTCGCTGCTGAACAACCGCTCGCGCCGAGCCAGCCAGAGGCTCCACCAGTCGATGAACCGGAGCCCTCACAGGTGGAGGAAGAAGTTTCAGATACTGTCCTCAATGTATCCCCAGAGGAGACAACGGTCGTTCCCGAGCCGGAAGTGACGGAAACACCGTCCGCAGGCGAACCACAAGCAGAGCCGTCGGAAGCACCCGCGGCTGCGGAGACGGAAGAGGCGACGATCCCATCGGAGGCAGGCCAGCCGGAACAACCAGTGCAACTGGAATTGGAAGCACCGCAGGAGACGATGACGGAAGGTGAAGGCGCTCAGGCCGAGGCTTCCCAGGAAGGTGTTCAGGACGAACTCGCCACACTGGCGAATCAGGCTCTGACGGCACGCCTCTCCCCGGCGGACGAGGAACGCGCCACGACCCTTTTGAAAGAAGCGCTGCTGGATGGCCGCGCCGGAGTGATCCGCGCCATCAGTGCCCTGCCGAAACTACCGTGGGTAGTGGGTGTGAACGCCGTGACTACCGTCTGGCCGGAACTGAAAACGGTTTTCCGCTCCCAGATGCTGGCTGGTCTGGTGAAAACCGACGGCGACGCAGCCAAACGGATGCGCCTTTCCCTTGCCCGGGCTCTTTTCAAACAGGATGTCCCCATTGCATTGAAGATCATCGTGGGCGCTTCAAAGGAGATGCGCGACCGGGAAACCGGTGCGATGAGCCCGAAGCACTCTCAGATTTTTGCAAACGTCCTGATCGGACGCGCCAAGCCGTGGATTGCGCAAGTCCCGCTGGCAGACCTAAAGCCGAATGATGCGGATATCGTGGTCAATTGCGCTCTGCTTTCGGCGTTCTCCCTGCCCCACGCACCGATTACGCAACTTGGGATCATCAAATGGGCAGCGGAAGCCGGACGCCTTGGCAAACTTCATCAGCCTGTCATTGATGCAGCGCAAAAGAGCCTCAGCCGATGGAGTGGAAAATGGCAGAATGCACTCCGGAAGGAAGTGGCAGATCTCCCGGAAAGTTTCACGGCGGTTCTGAAGGCAGCACCATCGAAAGAGGCACCCCAACCTGCTGCTGAGGGAGCACCGCAGAAACCAGCGGAAGCGGGCGCCGAGGAGCGTACAGAAGCTTCAGAGGAGATCGCCGACAAAGGTCCCGCACCGGAGCCGGATTCGGAATCGGAGGCTGCGGAAGTGGTGGGAGAACGAGGTGTCGCAATCGAAGAGGAAGCGGATGCCGAATCCGCCGAAGCAAAGCAGGAGACCGCTCCGGAACAGGCTCGAACCGAAGAAGGTGCAGAGCAGGGCAAATCGAAGCAACGCCCCGTCTACGAATCCAAAACGGTCCCGCGCAAAGCGCAGCAGGGCCAGCCTCAGCAGCCTGCTCCTCAAAAGGGTGGTCCGGCTCTGAAGGAAGCGAGTGTCCCGGACCTGATTCGCCAACTCGAGTCCCAGTTCCAGAGCCTCCGGAGCGAGCTGAACACGACCCAGAGCAAGCTCCGTCAGCGCGACGAGGATCTGAGGCGTGCCCAGAAGAAGGCTTCAGAACGTGCCTCGGTTCCGATCATCGAAGGCGAACCTACCCCGGAAGAGCTGGCTCGTCTCAATCGTCAGCTCGAATCGCGTAATCAGGAGCTGCAGGCCCGGATCGAGGAACTTCTGGCCGATAGTGAAGCCCGCGCGGTGAGCGTTGGAGCGGTTTCAGGCGAGCCGGTACAGGATCTCAATGTACAGCTTCGCACGTTGCTGGGACTCAAGCTCCAGGAGGATTACGAGGATTTCCTCGCCCTGGAGAAAGAGTCACCGGACATCGTCGTTCAGCAGCATTACCGCACTGTATTGCGGCATGTATTTGAAGTGCTGACCCGCGAGGGAGTGCAGTTCGAGGTGGCAAGGCACGAAGAGGTTCTCTGAAAGTAGATAGTTGAGGGTTGAGGGTTGAGAGCCGCGTTTCGGCGGATCGGAGCGGGTAAGCGAGGCGGGAGTGGGAAAGAGCAGGGACTTGCGCCTGTCCTCCCGGCGGTAGGGCGGTCGCGCCGTCGACCGCCGGGAGGGCGCGTGGAGAGCTATTGCGCGTCCACCTTGGAAAAGGCACGCGCGGCGGAAAGGAGACCCTACCGGGTGAGGTGACGCGCCATATGGATTTCTTTCTCCACGCCTTCATCCGCACGCGAGTGGGGTGCTTCTCTGAAAGTGAATAGTTGAGAGTATCGAGTTGAGAGCCGCGCACTGGCAGATCAAAGCGGGTGAGGTTGGCGATGCTGGGGCTGTTTACTGACTTCTGAGCACTAAGCACTGAGTACTTCCTCGCGCCTTCACGCGCTTAGCCCGCTGATTGTACTCAAACAAAAAAACCCTCGCCTCCAGTCGAAGGCGAGGGTCAGGAAAAAGCTCGCGATTTGCTTACTTCTGCTCGCGAGTTGCCTCCGCCTGGTCCTCCAGCGTGTCCGCTTTCTTCTCGAGTGCGTCCTCACGCGCCTCTTCCTGGCGGGATTCACAGGCGCTGAAGGTAAGAGCTGCGAAGGCAACTAACAGATAAAGAGGTTTCATATCTGGTGTAAGGTTGTTTCCTTATTACATTCGTGCAACGCAGCTCCTCCGGCCCGGTGACGGAGCGTGTGCTCTACTTCTCGAGCAGCTTCTCGAGTAGGCCGTTCAGGCGTGAGAGCATTGCACGAGGGTCTTCCAGAAGACCGGCGGCGACCAAGGCGTTGTCAAAGACCTGTTCGGCCACTTGCGCGGCCAGGGCGTTGTCGCTGTGCCGGAGTTTTTCCAGTCGGGCCATCATCGGATGGTCAGGGTTAATCTCGAGATCCGGTTTGGATTCCAGCCCTGCGGTGGAACCACCCTCCCGCTGCTGCATCATTTTCAGCACCCGTCGCATGCTGGTGGTGAGGTGGGTATCCTTGTCCACCACCACAGCGGGGCTGCCGACGAGACGTTTGGAGGCGCGGACCTCGTTTACACGGTCGCCGAGGGTTTCCTTGATGAAGTTCCCGAGCAGACGGGCTTCCTCTTCGCTGAGAGCGTTCGTCTTGTCCTTATCGAGTGCGACATCGGCCTTCTCCGCCGCCACCAGCCGTTTGCTTTCGAAGAACGAGAGGTGATCCATGACGAACTCGTCGCGTGGATCGAGGAGGAAGAGGACCTCCCACTTCTTCTCGCGGAAGACTTCGTAATAAGGACTCGTCTCTGCGGCTTCGCGGTTTGGCGCGAGGAGGTAATAAATCTCCGTCTGCCCTTCCGGCATCCGGGAGATATAATCGGTGAGCGAGGTGAGCTTTCCTTTCTCCGTGTGGGAAGACTCGAAGCGGAGCAGCTTGCCGAGCGCTTCGCGGTGCGCCCAGTCGGTGGCGATCCCTTCTTTCAGGTGATGCCCGTGCTCTTGGAAAAAGCGGGCGTACTTTTCCGGGTCCGCCTTGGATTCTTCGTCGAGCCACTTGAGCACGCGCTTGGTGAGGACCTCGTTGAGCTTCTTCATCAGAGCGGAGTCCTGCATCGACTCGCGCGAGATGTTGAGAGGCAGATCCTCGCTATCGACCACTCCACGGAGGAAGCGGAGCCACTCGGGGAAGAGGCTCTTCGCTTTGGCCTGGATCAACACCCGGCGGCAGTAGAGGTGAACCTCCTGCTCTCCGCGGGAAAGGGTGAGCAGTTCGTAGTTCTTCTCCGGGACGAAAAGCAGCGCCCGGATCGAGAGCGGGGCATCCGCCGCAAAGTGGAGCCGGTAGAGCGGTGCGGTGGTGTCGTGGCCGATGTATTTGTAGAACTCCTCGTACTCGGCATCGGTGATTTCGCTCTTGTTCTTCGCCCAGAGCGCCTGAACGGTGTTCACCACGGTGCCGTTCAGCTCGATCGGGATCGGGACGAAGTTGGAGTAGCGTTTGATGATGCTCTCCACGTGGCTCGCCTGCGCGAATTCGCTGTCGCGGAGCTGAAGAACGATCCGGGTGCCGCGATCCAGATCGCCGGCGGGCTCGATCTCGTAACCGGTCTTGCCATCGGAGGTCCATACCCAGCCAGTCTCGTTGGGCTGATAAGAACGGGTATAGACGGTCACCTTTTCCGCCACCATGAAGGCGGAGTAGAAACCGACACCAAACTGACCGATCAGATTGGCGTCGCCCTGGTTCGCCTTGAGCTGCTCCAGGAAGGCCTTGGAGCCGGAGTGAGCGATCGTGCCGAGATTGTCGATCAGCTCGCCATGCGTCATACCGACACCGGCGTCGGTGAAGGTGATCGTTTTTGCCTGGTCATCCGTGGAGACGCTGATGGTCAGCGGACGATCTGGCTGGAAGGTTTCAGCGCCGGAGGTCTGCAGAAATTTCAGTTTCTCACTCGCATCCGCCGCATTCGAAATCAGCTCACGGACAAATATTTCCTTATCCGTGTAGAGCGAGTGGATGACGATATCGAGCAACTGCGCGATCTCGGCCTGGAAGGCGTGTTTTTCGGTCGTCGTGGACATAAGAGGAAGCAATAAAGCGAGGGAAACCGCACGGAATCAATAGCCGAGGAGCCCGGAGGGAAGTAATCAGTGCGTCAGTGATCAGTAATCAGTGTGGATTGCCGGAAAATGCACTCCGCCACGGCTCCACGGCAGGGAATCGGATGTGGAGAACCAGACATTTGAAAATAATCTGCGTCCGCGGCTTAAGCACTAGCGTAAGCGTGGTGATTGACAACATTTCCGAGGGACCCCAGAGAGTGAACGCCATGCTCGATCAAGATCTCGAACAACAAGCCGCGCTGTACGCCAGCGGCGCGATGGATGCGCCTGAGCGGGAGCGTTTCGAGTTGCTGCTCGAGTTCCATGACGAGCTGAAGACTCTCACCCGAGAGTTGCAGGAGATCATGGCTGCCGCAGCGGTGGCAGGAATCCCGAAGGAAACACCGAAGCCGTCCCAGGATCTCAAGGCGCGGCTGATGGCAAGGATTGATGCGGGAGTGCCCCAGTCGGAGCGTCATGGTGTAGTAGTCGCCGGTCCGGATGGTCTGGTTCGTTGGGTCAACGAGGAGTTTACGGAAATGTGCGGGTACACCGTGGATGAGCTTCGCGGGAAAAAGCTCGGCCCGATCCTGCAAGGGGAATTGAGTGACCCTCAGGTGGCGGGTTCCATGCGGGCAGCGGTCAATGAACGGCGCCCCTGTTATGCGGAACTGATCAACTACCATAAGGATGGAACCCCCTATTGGGTGGCGATCCAGATTACCCCCTTCTTCGACGAGAAGGGCGATACACGTTGGCTGGTGGCTCGCGAACAGGAGCTGCACGACCGGCCGATTCCGGCCGCGGCGTAGCTGCTCTGAGAGTTGAGGGTTGTTGGTTGAGGGTTGAGTGACTGAGAATGCGCCTTCGGCGGTTGAGAAGAGCCGGGAACTACCGGCTGGAGGAACTTTCTTTGCGCTTTCACGCGCCCCGCCCGTTGTATGGTCCTGGTCTTCTTATCCCGGTAGGGATGACAGCTTGTAGCCGGGGGTAAAGCGAGGCACGAGCGACACCCCCGGAAACCGTCAAAAGCGCATCCACCCCGGCAGGGTGGCAGCATCGGCGGGTGCCCCAAGTCCGCGTCTCCGCTGGAGGTGAACCGCTCGCTGCGACCACCTCCGGGGTCGGTTCACTTCTTTCTCTGTTCCCCGGGTGTTCGCTTCGCTCGACCCGGGGCTACAGGCTGAGATCCCTGCCGGGATCGAGATGCAGCAATGCCCGAGAACGGGCGATCGATTGTCAGTGCTCTCTTAACTGAATGGCGTTGGGGTTGCGAAGCTACCCTGGGTAGAAACAAGCAAGCGTATCTACCCCGAAGGGGGTGCGTCCCACTCATACATGCCCGCTCTCGATGGAAGCGTTTCTCTGGACGCAAGCCCGTTGGGGTTGATGCGCTTCATCACTATATCCCAGGGTAGCTGCGCAACCCTGGGCTCTGGGATGCAATCCCTTCGGGATAGAAAGGCAGATGCTAAATTGGCCAAAGTCGAGCTTAGAGCCTATCCCAGCAAGGCGAGATTCTCGTAATCTTAATCCGCTGGAGCGAACGGGATCACGATTAAGATTAGGAGTACGATTACGATTACGAGTGTGAAAGGGGAGCCCCCTCCCAAGCTGATTCCTCTCCTTCGGTTCCCGCAGCTGCTTGCACCTTCTCCGGCCACCCTTGAGCACCGGCCCGATTTAAAAGTAGAGCCCGTTGAGGCTGCTCAAGATCACATGTTATGAAGACATTCTCTCTTGGTTCTCTGGTGGCTGCGGCCGTGTTGTGGCTGGGCAGCATTACTGCAACACAGGCACAGGAATTGGTTTCGACCGGCCTTGTACAAGGTCTGGCTCCCAGAGCCGGAATCCTTACTCTGCGCTCTGATCAGACCTCTCGTCCCATCACTTTTTACGGAATTGACCGCGCAACCATTTTCACGGCGGACGGCCAACCGGCTTTGATCGGTGACCTCCAGCCAGGTATGCAGGCGACCGTACAGTATGCCATGCGTGGAAAGCGCTGGTACATCAGCAAGATCATCCTCGCAGCGCAGCGTCCATCCGTTGTCGTCGGTGCGCCTCTTTATGTAAATCCGGCCCTTCGGAGTCCCGCCGCGCTCGATGGCGACATCACCACGCAGCCAGCAAACAACGCCGCGTTTGATGGCGACATCACCACGCGCCCGGCAAATAACGCCGCATTCGATGGTGATATCACAACGCGGCCCGGCAGTCGGTCTTATGGGACGGGTATCCGGGTGCGTCGCACCGGTCCGTAATTGATCTGAGAGTATCCAGCGAGAGGGACGCGCGAAAACGGGGAGAAAGTACTCAGTACTCAGAAGTCAGTAAACAGCCCCAGCATCGCCACACTGCCCCGCTCCGATCTGCCGGTGCACGGCTCTCGACTCGATACTCTCCACTATTCACTCTCAGAGAGTAGGTACAAAGTGGAGCGTAAGAGGCGGTTGGTGGTTCCGCCTCTTACGCTCGCTTCTTTTTTGAAAACAAAGGGAGAGGCGGACTTTGTCGGTCCGCCTCTCCCTTTGTTTTTCCACATTGCGCACTGCCGGGAGACGTGACGTGATAAGTAATTGGTGAAAAGCGAGTCCTTGTGCTCCACTTTTCACCTCTCACCTTTCACTTCATACACTTCTATCTCCTCCTATGGGTCGCCAATGGCTCCTCGCTAAACGTGAAGTCAACGCCAAGAGAAAATCCGGAGTCACCTCCAAGCTGGTGAAGGAAATCTCTGTGGCCGCAAAACTCGGTGGTGCGGATCCTGACGGAAACGCGCGCCTCGCAGCCGCCGTCGAAAAGGCGAAGAAGGAATCGGTCTCCCGTGATGTCATCGAACGCGCGATCAAGAAAGGCGCAGGCATCGGCGAGGAAAAGATGGTGCTGGAGCACGTGGTCTTCGAAGGCTACGCCCCGCACAAGGTACCGATCATTGTCGAAGTGCTGACGGACAACAACAACCGGACCGCTCCCGAGATTCGGGTGCTCTTCAAGAAGGGACAGCTGGGAAATCCCGGCAGCAACAAGTTTCTCTTCGATCATGTCGGCATCGTCGAAGCGCATTGCGGTGATGCGAATGCCGATATCGAGGCCGCGGCAATCGAAGCCGGAGCGCAGAACGTCGAACCGCTCACACACGAGCAGAACGACGATATTCCAACCGACCGCACCGGAGCCCGCTTCCTCACAGAGCGGACCGATCTGCACACGGTTTCCCAATGGCTGAGCAAAAACGGCTGGACGGTGATCACCAGCGAACTCGGCTATGTGCCAAAGCAGTTCCCGAATCTCAACGAGGAGCAGCAGGCTGAAGTCGGCGAGTTCCTGCACTCACTCGATGATCACGATGATGTCCACCGTGTGTGGGCAGCGGTGAAGTAAGGCTGCTCCAGCATCACCTAAGGATTACATCTTTGGTGGCAGGAGATGAGTCGACCTTGGATCAACTCATTCCGTTCTGCGATCGACTCATCCCTTAAACGCCAAGAGATGAGTTGATATTTTTTCGACTCATCCCTTGCGCAGATCGAGATGAGTCGTTTTTGGATCAACTCA
>CBINJX010000074.1:0-10773 GCA_966251085.1 uncultured Verrucomicrobiales bacterium | reverse complement strand
GCTGACCACCGAAGGTTGGGTGGACAAAGCCAAAGGCATCGCTCGCATCTCAATCGACGATGCAGTGAAACTCACGATCGCGGACCTGAAGAGCAAACAGGTGGTCCCTTCAACATTGAAGGTCGAGCCGCCGCTTCCTGTCCCGACTCCAGATCCTGCCTCGAACGAGCCGCCGGTGCCTCGCCTGCCTTCCGCTCCCCAGGGAGCCGATACCTTCCCATTCCAGGCTTCTGGCGCAGAGCGCAAGCTCGACGCCCCCGGTGGACCTGCCGCACCTGAAGCTGTCCCACCCAAGCCTGCAGCCGAACAACCTGCGGCTCCCGCGGCACCGGCACAGCCACAGGAAGCACCTTCTGCCACCCCGGCTCCACAAGCTCAACCAGCTACTCCGGCCAAACCGGCAGCAGCACCGGTCCAACCCGCGGCTCCTACGACAGCGCCAGCTCCGGCAACACCGGCACCGCAGGCTCAACCCGCTGCCCCTGCCCAACCAGAGGCAACGCCCGCTCAACCTGCAACTCCTGTCCCTCAAGCGCAGCCTGCCGCGCCCGCTCCGGCCCAACCCGCGGCGCCAGCGTCTCCGCAGATGGAAGCCCCTGCGCAGCCTGCAGCTCCCACGACGGTGCCCGCTCCGGCAACACCGGAACCGCAGGCTCCACCCGCTGCCCCAGCTCAACCAGAGGCAACACCCGCTCAGCCTGCTGCGCCCGCTCCGGCTCAACCCGCGACGCCAGCGTCTCCGCAGATGGAAGCCCCTGCGCAACCTGCAGCTCCCACGACGGCGCCCACTCCGGCAACACCGGAACCGCAGGCTCAACCCGCTGCCCCAGCTCAACCAGAGGCAACACCCGCTCAGCCTGCAGCGCCCGCTCCGGCTCAACCCGCGACGCCAGCGCCAGCACCGCAATCTGAGCCTGTAAATCCGGCTCCTGTGCCTGAACAGGCACCATCTCCGGCCCAAGCTCCGGCAGAGCCGGCAACGGCACCGGCGCAACCGGAATCAACCCCGGCCCAACCAGCGCCTGCTGCACAGCCTCAACCTGCCACGCCGGCCCAACCCGCCGAACCTGCTCCAAAAGTCGAGCCAGCCACACCGGTTCCACAAGGGCAGGGGACACCCTCTGAGCAACAGCCGCAAAATCCTCCTTCAAACCCGCCACAGGAAAACTCGGCGGCTCCGGCTGAGCCCACTTCTGAAGTCTCCGCAGCGACCGTAAACACGAACGCTGTGGCAAGCCGTCCTCCTTTGATCAACTGGACTGAAACGAAATGACCGCAGTCGCCCAAGAATCATCCCCGTCCACGGTGCCGCCGGCCACCACGACGCCGCCCGCTCCAACGATCTCACGCGAAGCCGAAGCGGTTGAGCGTGCCCTGATCGATGCCTCGACACGCGGCCCGGTTCTTACCTTCTTCGCCACTGGTATCGCCTGGCTTCTAGTCGCAACACTCTTTGGGCTGATCGCAGGCATCAAGCTGCACAGCCCGGGGTTTTTAGCTGATATTCCGTGGCTCACCTATGGCCGCGTTTATCCAGCCTATACGAACGCCTTCCTCTATGGATGGTGCAGTCTGGCCGGCATGGGAGTGGCTGTCTGGACAATGGCGAGACTTTGCCGAGTCTCAGTTCGCGCTCCAGGTGCCTTGATCATTGGTGCCGCCCTCTGGAATCTCGGATTGCTCATCGGAATTGTCAGCATTCTGGCCGGTAACGGCCGTCCGCTCGAGGGACTCGAGATTCCCGCTGCGGCTAGCTGGATCATGTTCATCGGATTTGTGTTCATCGGACTCTGGGGCGCGGTACTCTATCGCTACCGCCGTTCCGCCGTTGCCTACATCTCCGTGTGGTATCTACTCGGCGCGTTCTTCTGGTTTCCGTGGATCTTTGCGACTGCCAACGTACTCACTGGTCTTCCAGAAGTCCGCGGCGTGATGCAGGAGGTTGTTGCTGCTTGGTACGCACGCGGCCTCACAGGCTGGTGGTTGACGAGCCTTGGACTCGCAGCGGCGTACTTCCTGATCCCGAAAGTAATCGCCCGTCCAGTACACTCCTATCCGCTTGCCTCCATCGGGTTCTGGTCGTTTGCATTTCTTACTGGCCTCACTGGTATGCTCCGTCTGACTGGCGGTCCTGTGCCTGCGTGGCTTGTAACGCTCAGCATTGCTGCAGCAATCATGACGCTTGTGCCGATCGCCTGTATCACGGTGAACCTCGTGCTTACAATGCGTGGTCACTATAACATGGTGTACCACTCACCGACGATCCGCTTCACGTTCTTCGGCGCGGTTGCTTTCACAATTGCCGGTCTGCTTGGGATCTTCACATCTCTTCGCTCGATCGATAAGGCACTGCATTTCACTCTCTTCCCCGTGGCCCAGCAGCAGATCCTCCTGTACGCCTTCTTCTCGATGGTGATCTTTGGCGCAATCTACTACATCACTCCACGTCTGGTCGGATGTGAATGGCTTTCCTCGACCATGATCACGGTTCACTTCTGGGGTGCTGCCTACGGCGGCGGCTTCGCGATCGCTATGATGCTGTTTGCGGGTGTCGCCCAAGGCCTATCCTTTGTGGATCCCGAATCAACGTTCTCGCAGATCTCTCAGATCGGTCAGGTATATACCCCAGGGCGCACGATTGGTGCTCTGATGGTAAGTGCCGCCCATCTGATCTTCGCATTGCACTTCGTTCTGATGCTGCTCCGCATCGGACAACCCGGTGGTGAGCCGACACTCTTCGCGCCCATCGAGGAGGAGAAACACTGACATGAGCCGTTCAACGAACCTCTTCATCGGACTCTTCGCGTCCTTCGCGGTCTCCTGCGTGGCGACAGTCCTGATCCCGCAGGCGCAACTCGGTGCCCTGCAGCCTCAATTCACAGATGACGAAGGGAAGATTACTGATATCTACCCGATCGACACCAACGGTATCGCAGCGCAAGGCCGTCAGGTTTACATCAATCAAGGCTGCATCTACTGCCATACACAGCAGATCCGTGATTCGCACATGGGAACGGACATCGAACGCGGCTGGGGTACCCGCCGCACCGTTGCCCGTGACTATCTCTACGATACGCCCGCTCTACTCGGCACAATTCGTCTCGGTCCCGATCTCGCCAACGCGGGATCGCAGGGATGGCGTAACGAAGCGAAGGGTGACCTCCGCAAACCGGCCAAACGCGACGCCGCCTGGCATTATTTGCACCTTTATGACCCAACCGCGGTGGTCCGTGAGTCGAACCATCCGCCGTACCGCTACCTTTTCGAGAAGCGCAAGATTTCTGGTGAAAGGCCACTGGAAGCTCTGAACCTGATCGGGAAAGAGATGCCAGAGGAGGGCTACGTAGTCGTCCCCACGCCCGAGGCCGAAGCACTTGTCGGCTATCTCCTTTCATTGGACCGGAGCTTCGAACTCCCGGAAACCAAAACCGCGCCCGCTCCCGCGCCTGCCGCTGCAGGTGCACCCACCGCCGCTCCCGCTGCCCAGTAAGCCGCAATGGATCCTCGCAATTCTGTAGGCCCCGACCGCATCGACTATCGCGAAGCCCCCGGTGATCTCACCGAGGTACACGCCGCAATTCAGCGTGAAAATCGCGATCCTTCCGCCGATAGTACCCCCATTCCACTTTGGCTCACTGCGGTATGCGGAGCAGCGCTCGTGTGGGCAGGCGGCTATTTCATGACCTTCCACGGCGGGCTTCGTTCGGACATCTTCAACGAACGCCTGAGTTCACCAACCGTGCTTTTCCCGGAACGCGCCGTGCAAGGGCCCGCCGGTGAAGCCGGCGGGGCCGCTGCGGCAGGGCCGTCGCTTGCCCAGGCCGGGAAGTCTGTCTATAGCAACTGCCAACCTTGCCATCAGCCGAATGGCCAAGGTGTTCCGGGACAGTTCCCAACCTTGGTTGGAACCGACTTCGTCAAGAGCGAACACCGCCTCATCGCCATCATCCTGAAGGGCGTCGCCGGCCATCTGACGGTAAATGGAGTTGAATACAATAGTGCAATGCAGCCATGGGAGACGACTCTGTCGGACAAGAAAATCGCCCAAGTTGCGAGCTACGTTCGCGCATCGTTTGGCAACGACTTCCCAGAGATCTCTGAAGCGAAGGTTTCTGCGCTTCGCAAGCAATACGCTGGAAAGACTCAACAATGGACCGAGGCCGAACTGCTTCAGATGCCGGCTGATGTCACCTCAGGTGAGCCGGCCGGCGCTGCTCCGGCCGCAGCTCAGGCTGGTGGTTCCGCCCAACCTGCCGAAGGAGCTGCCCCCGCAGCGGCGCCAGCAAAGCCTGGTGTTGATCTGATGGCGATTGGCAAGACCCAGTATGGACAAGTCTGTCAGGCATGCCATCAACCCACGGGTATGGGATTGCCTCCGGCGTTTCCGCCACTGGGGAAATCTGACTTCGTAACCGGAAATCCAGAGCGACTGGTTGCGATCATTCTCAAGGGAGTGATGGGACCTCTGACCGTGAATGGCACACAATACAATCAGGTGATGCCGCCTCAGGAAGCCGTTCTGAATGACCAGAAAGTCGCAGGAATTGCGACATATGTTCGTAACTCGTTCGGCAACACCGCCTCACAGGTAACCCCCGAGACAGTCGCCGCGGTTCGTAAGAAGTACAGCGACCGCACAACACCGTGGACCGAGGCTGAACTCCTCGCAATGGCCGAAGGCGGAGCCGCAGCTCCGACCGGAGTGCCGGCTGCGCCCGCAGCAACACCCGCACCGTAACCAATCCTGAACGTTTAAAAATGAAAACATACCTGTTTCCGTCCCTCGGCGTTCTCGCTGCTCTCTCAGCCGCTGCCTCTGCTCAAGCCCCTGCAGCCGCAGCAGCCCCTGAACAACTCGAGGAAGGCAAGAAGGTTTACATGACTGTTTGCGTGGCATGTCACCAGCCCACGGGCATGGGGCTGCCGCCCGTATTCCCTCCGCTGGCCAAGACTGAATATGTCACAGGCTCGCCCGAGCGTTTCGCCGCAATGATTCTGAAGGGCAATGCTGGCCCGATGACTATCAACGGCATGACCTATAATCAGATCATGCCTGGGCAGGAAGCGACGCTCACAGACGAAAAGATCGCCGCAGTGATGACGTACGTACGTCAAAGCTTCGGGAACAGCGCTTCTGCCGTGACGACTGACATCGTTGCAGCCGCCCGCAAGAAGTTTGCCGGTCGCACTGCACCGTGGACCGAAGCCGAACTAAAGGCATGGAAGGACGATGCGGCTCCAGCCGCTCCGGCCGCGCCTGCCGCTCAATAATTTCACTCGAACGTTCCGAATACCGTCGAAATCGATCCGCTGCAGTTGCAGCGGATCGTCTGCTCGATAGGTTCTCGGTTCATTTCCACCGCAATACGTATGGCATCTTCGCACGCCCACGACGCTCCGCACGGGCACGCTCATGACGAGCACCATCACGAACTTGGATTCTGGCAGAAGTACGTCTTTTCGACAGACCACAAGGTCATCGGAATCCAGTACGCGATTACAGGTCTTCTGTTCCTTCTTTTGGGTTTTGGCCTCATGCTGGCAATGCGCTGGCAATTGGCCTATCCGGGTGAGCCGGTGCCGGTAGTTGGCGCCGCCCTCCAGAAGATCTTGGGCTATTTCAACGCTTCGGCGTACAGCTCTAACGCCGAGGGTGTTCCCGGTGTGATGACGCCGGATGGCTACAACATGTATGGTGCGATGCACGGCACCATTATGGTGTTCTTCGGGATCGTGCCGATTGCCTTTGCTGCTTTCGGCAACTATGTCGTTCCGCTCCAAATTGGGGCGCCGGACATGTGCTTCCCGAAGCTGAACATGTCGAGCTTCTGGTGCTTTTTCACCAGCTGCCTCTTCATGCTTGCGAGCTTTATCGTGCCCGGTGGCGCTGCAAAGAGCGGCTGGCATGCGTATCCGCCATTGGCGAACATTGCTGACCTCACTCCCGGAACCAACTGGTTTTTCCTGAACGGCCAAAACCTCTGGCTCATGGGCATGGTCTTCAACATCACGGGATCGCTCCTGGGTTCGGTGAACTTTATCGCGACGATCGTCCAGCTCCGCGCACCCGGCATGACATGGATGCGCCTCCCGTTCTTTACATGGGCGCAGTTCATTACCGCCTTCCTGCTTCTCCTCGCGTTCCCGCCGCTCGAAGCCGCCGGCTTCATGCAATTCATGGACCGTGTGTTCGGCACTAGCTTCTTCATGCCGACCGGCTTGGTTCTGAACCAGACTGTTAACCAGACTTGGGCTGGTGGTGGACATCCACTCCTCTGGCAGCACCTCTTCTGGTTCCTTGCGCATCCAGAGGTGTACGTCTTGATTCTTCCCGCTGTGGGAATGGTGGCTGATATTATCGCCAACAACACCCGGAAGCCGCTCTACGGCTACAAGGCGATGGTTGTGGCGATTTTCGTCCTCTCCTTCCTCGCATTCATCGTGTGGGCACACCACATGTATATGACGGGTATGGGCGCCAAAGTGGCGGCCTTCTTCCAAGCGACTACGATCATGATCTCGGTCCCGTCAGTGATTTTGCTGACGTGTTTGATGATCTCGCTTTGGGGAGGATCCATCCGATTTACTGTACCGATGTTGTTCGCGACGGCGTTCCTTCCGATGTTCGGTATCGGTGGTCTCACTGGTATTCCGCTAGCATTCAACACGACCGACCTGTATCTGCACGATACCTACTATATCATCGGTCACTTCCACTACATTGTGGCCCCAGGAACGATTTTCGCGATCTTCGCAGGGATCTACTACTGGTATCCGAAGGCTACCGGGCGTCAGCTCAACCAGTTCCTTGGTCATGTCCACTTCTGGACATCGTTGATTTTCATCAACGGCATCTTCTTCCCGATGTTCCTGCAAGGTATGGCAGGCGTACATCGCCGCTGGTATGATGGCGGTGTGACATACGAACAGCTCGCAGGGCCTGTTCTGCACTGGAACAAGTTCATGTCGATCTCGGCATTCCTGCTGGCGGCTGCACAGGTGCCCTTTATCTTCAACTTCTTCTGGAGCATCTGGAACGGGAAGAAGGTGAACGACAACCCTTGGGAAGCTACGACCTTGGAGTGGGATACCCCGACCCCTCCTCCGCACGGCAACTTCGACAAACCGATCGCTGTGTACCGTGGACCATACGAGTACAGCGTTCCTGGTGCCGCTAAAGACTTCACCCCGCAGAGCGAACCGATCCAGCCCGCCCAGACGGCACCCACGGCTACCGCTCTTCACTCCGCTCCCGCTCACTAAGTCACATGGAGATCCCGTATAATGTGTCAGCACGCCCCGATACCGGGCTGTATAATTCAAAGCTCGGTATCTGGTTGTTCCTGGCGTCGGAAGTAATGTTGTTCGGCGGACTTTTCTCCGCCTATGTGTTCCTCCGTCTCGGTGCGGAGCCCGGCCACTGGCCGATGGGGTTGCTAAACGTGCCTGTTGGCACGGGTAACACGTTCGTGCTGATTGCATCCTCAGTTACCGTCGTGCTCGCATGGGCGGCACTTAAGATGCGGAACTTCGCGAAGTACAAGATCTACATGGGTCTTACGATCCTGTTCGGTCTGCTCTTCCTTCTTGTGAAGCTCTCGTACGAGTGGCCTGAGAAGTTCAACCACTTCGGTGTCTTCATCAAGAAAAGCGCAGTCGCGGATTACGAGCAGTACCTCGGCAACAACTATCTTTCAGAGCTGAAGAAAGAACCCCGCTTCGAGATCGCGGGCCACCTTCTGGATGCCCCCAAGGGGTCACCCTACGAGGAGTCAGCGCGAAAGAACGCGGAGCACTTCCGTCATGAACTCCACGACGCGCATGTCTCGCCGGAACCTGTTGTCACCACGGACGATCCGAATGATTACGTGATCCAGCTGGACTGGGTGAACGCGAATGCGGATTCGGAAGAAGGTATCAAGAAGGGTGTCGCGCCCGCATTCTGGCCGCGTGAGCGTTCAATGGAGACTGCCGTGATCAAGGCGAGCGACGTCGATACGGCCAGCCCGTTCGTGCCGCGCCACAGCGCCTACTTCGCTACCTACTTCCTGATCACCGGCCTGCACGGCCTCCACGTGCTTGGTGGTATCATTGTGTTCGCGTACTTCTGGCTGCCGATTCCCGGCGGTGCAAATCTGTACAAGAAGAATCCGGAACACCTTGCAAACCGCGTCGAAGTCGCTGGCCTCTTCTGGCATTTCGTCGACTTGGTGTGGATCTTCGTATTCCCGATCTTCTATCTGCTCTAAACCCATGGCCGATACACACGCTACAAACCCAAGTCCGGCGGGTGATTCTCACGCTCACGCGGTAGATCACTCCCATGACGCCGAGCACGTCGCCAAGCATGTTCGGGGTTACATCATGGTTGGAGGTGCACTGTTCCTCCTTACGGCCCTGACCGTTGGGTTGTCCTACGTCGATTTCGGCAGCCACAGCCGGAACGTTATCGTCGGCATGATCGTGGCCACCTTCAAAGCAAGTTTGGTGGCCGCCATCTTCATGCACCTGAAAGGGGAGCGCGCGACCATTTGGCGGTTCCTGATTTTCACTGCTATATTCGCAGCGGGTCTCTTCTTGCTGACCTGGTTGCATGAGGCTGATCCGATTCAGGGAACCTTCCGCTCGATCCGCTAATGTCTCTCAAGGGCTTCCACGTTTTTTTCATCCTGATGGCCATTCTAGTGGCTGCGGGTTTTGCCGCCTGGTCGCTGGTGAATGAAACGGCAGTGCCCGTGGGGATCGCTTCCGCTGTCTTGGCTGTAGGTCTCCTGATCTACGGCATCTGGTTCCTGAAGAAATCCAAGAACATCATCACATGAAGCGTTTCAAACACACAGCCTTCCTAGTTCTTTCCGCAGCCTTCATGGCCCCTTCTTCCTCGCTCGCATGCGGGGTCTGTATGGGACAGACGGACGGTAGCCAAGTTAGTGGAGCCCTCAACGGCGCAATCTTTGTAATGCTCGGGTTTTTAGGAGTGATGCTCACCGGCATCAGCGCCGTCGGCGTCGCCATCTGGCGCCGCTCCAAAAACCCTCTGCCCACACACGTCGAACTTGCCGAGATGATCGGCGCCCAAAGCACCTCGAAATAGTATGCTCAACCGCCTGATGGGGATAGTCCCCAACGCATCCGAACACGGATATCTCGTGGACCACATGCTGGAGTTTTGCCACTGGTTCATGCTGATCCTCTTCATCGGATGGTCTGCGTTTTTCCTCTTCACCCTCTTCAGGTTCCATCGTTCGCGGAATCCAAAGGCGAACTATCACGGCGTGAAGAGCAAGGCGTCTGCGCATTTGGAGTTCAGCGTGGTACTCGTGGAAGCGGTACTCCTGCTCGGTTTCGCCCTTCCGCTTTGGGGAAATCGCGTAAATGAATTCCCGAATCCTGCCGAGGCTCTCCGTGTTCGCGTCATCGGCGAACAGTTCGCGTGGAACTTCCATTATCCTGGCGAAGATGGAGAGTTCGGACGGGTGGATCGCCAGTTCGTTGCCGGTAACAATCCGCTCGGCCTAGATCCGAGTGATCCCGCGGCTGCCGACGACTTCTACTCAAAGAACGAGCTCTATCTCGTTAATCATCGACCAGTGATCCTGGACATCTCGTCCAAGGATGTAATCCACAGCTTTGCGGCGAAGCACATGCGCCACGATCAGGATGCAATCCCTGGTCTACGGATCCCGATGTGGTTCCGTCCGATCAAGACTGGTGAGTTTGAAATTGTTTGCGCACAGCTTTGTGGCGCCGGCCACTACGCGATGAAGTCGCTGATGTTCGTTGTCGAGAAACCCGACTTCGATACTTGGGTTGCAGGCCAGTTGGAATTGACTAAACTCAAGGTTCCCGCTCCGGCCGCAGCTCCCGCCGCGCCGGCGCCCGCTTCCGTCCCTGCTACTGCACCGGTAGCGCAATAACGGTGGGCGACAGCAGTTCCCCCGGCTGCTGCGCTCCAAGAATGCATTGAGCTCTACTCAAAACGGACTGAGACATACGGGGAGTGTTCCTGAAGTAGTTCGGAACACGCCGCCAATGGGAGAGTCGGACGGACAACGTTCGGCTCTCTCGTGGTTCGCCAAAGCTGTCGTAGCGGCGACATTCATTCTGATTTTCATCGGAGGACTTGTCACCAGCTATCATGCCGGAATGGCTGTGCCTGACTGGCCACTTAGCTACGGATCGTTGAATCCAGAAGGGTGGTGGGATCAACTTCCGATCCGTTTGGAACATGGTCATCGCCTATTTGCGATGGGAGTCGGTCTGCTCGTCGGGATCATGTGTGCGTGGATATGGCAGAGTTGGCGCGCACTGTTTGTCGCTGCTATAGTTTCCGGAGTCGTTCCACAGATTGCGGCGGGGCTGGGAGCTTCGGCAGCTACTGTGATGCATCTTCGGATCTGGCCTGCTGCCGCTGCCTTTCTTCTCACGATTTTCCTGCATGCGAGGGGAAGGCAGCTTGTCTATTCGCCGACGTTGCGGATTCTTGCCGTCGGCGCGTTTATCAGTGTGTGTCTCCAGGCCACTCTTGGAGGGCTCCGAGTGACACAAGAGACGGCGGGTTTGATTGACTCCGCCATTGTACTCCGCATTTCCCACGGGATCTTTGCCCAGACCTTCCTCTGCATAAACGTGGCTCTTGCTGCGATGCTTTCAACCGGGTGGAGGCGCACAATTGTGCTCCAGAGTCCGACGGTGGGAAGTGGACTCAGGAGATGGGCGTGGTTGGCTTTCGCTGCTGTATATCTCCAGCTTATTGCCGGGGCCGCGATGCGC
>CBINJX010000073.1:0-10787 GCA_966251085.1 uncultured Verrucomicrobiales bacterium | reverse complement strand
TCCCGTCCGAGGAGCAGGATGGTATCCGCCGTCAGCTCTCGCTAGTGTTACGCGGGGTTGTTGCACAACGATTGCTCCCGACTGTCACCAACGGCAGCGCCTCACAGCGCGTGGTCTGCAGCGAGATCCTGATCTCGACACCAGCCATCGCCAACCTCATCGCCACAGGCAAAAGTGCGCAGATTTATTCCGCAATGGAAACCGGCTCGGCGCACGGAATGCAGACGCTGGAGCAGGATCTCGCGCGGCTCTGGGTGGGCGGACGGATCAGCGAAACGACTGCCTTCGCAATGGCACGAAACACGGGCCTGCTGAGCGACCGGGCGGCGATGCTGCGCCGCTCACGGATGGAGGTGCCGGAATGAACAGCCAAATCTCGGTGGACCTCGATCAGGTACGGATCGATCCCGCTTGGGCACTCCGGATTCCTGTAAGTCTCGCGCTGCGACGCCGGGTGCTGCCTTTCGCGGTCTTGCAGCAACAGGTCTATGTGGCTTGCGTCGATCCTTCCGATTTCGCCTCGATGGAAGCTATCACACGTTTCACCGGCAAGACGGCAGTGCCGGTGCCTGTAAATGGCGAGGCGCTCACGCGAGCACTGGCCCGGGTGTATGGGGATGGAAACGGACGCTCCGCTGCGCCAGCACGGGAAGGCTCCGATGGGGACGACGCCACGTCGCTTGCCGATGAACTGCTGCGCGCCGCGATCATGCGCCAGGCCTCGGACATTCACATCGAGCCCGCGCGTGATGACATCCGCGTGCGTCTCCGCGTGGATGGCATGCTCGAGGAGTATCGCCGCATACCAAGCACTGCCCACCCTGCCCTCTGCAGTCGTATCAAGGTGCTCGCCGGGATGGATATCGCCGAACGACGCGCCCCGCAGGATGGCGCTTTCACTTATCAGTTCGGCGCTTTTGAAAAGACGCATGCGGTCGATATTCGCGTGGCGTCGCTGCCGACGAAATACGGTGAGCGGCTCACGCTCCGTCTCCTCGCCTCGCAGGATAATTGGCTCACTTTGGAGATGCTTGGCATGAGCCCGGAGGACCTCTCCGCATTTGAAGCGACTCTCGCGCAGCCGCACGGGCTCGTGCTTCTCACTGGTCCGACTGGTGGAGGTAAGACTACGACGCTCTATGCGGCCGTGCGCCGGCTGCTCGCAGGCACACCGCTGAACATCATCACCGTCGAGGATCCAATTGAATACGAGATCCCGGGTGTCACGCAGGTGGAGGTGGATTCGGCGGACAAGGTGACCTTCAACAAGGCACTCCGCGCGTTGCTGCGTCACGATCCCGACGTGCTCGTCATCGGTGAGATCCGGGACCTTGCTTCGCTCGACATCGCGGTGAAGGCGTCGCTCACGGGACATCTCGTCTTCTCCACCCTGCACACGAACAACGCGCTTAGCGTGGTCACCCGTCTGGTCGATATGGGAATGCCCGCGCACCTGATCGGAGCGACGCTGCGGCTATCTGTCGCACAGCGTCTGGTGCGTCGCCTGTGCCAGCATTGCAAACGCCCCGTACCGCTCAGCGAAGCCTATGCGCAGGCACTCGGGGTGCCAGAGGCTGTGGGCGAAACTGTCCACGAGGCGGAAGGGTGCCTCTACTGTGCGGGACGCGGTTACACGGGGCGGATGGGACTTTTTGAATGCCTCTCCGTGAACAGCGAGCTGGCAGGACTTATTTCCAAGGGTGTTCCTGAAGTGGAACTCCTAGGCGCATTGCGCAGGAGAAACTTCCATACACTGCTCGCCGATGGTGCTGCCAAGGTGCGTGCCGGATTGACCACAGTCCGCGAAGTCCTCGACGCCGCTACTGAGACCTGATCATGCCCACCTTCCGGTACACCACCCGCGATACTGCGGGTATCGCCCAGAGCGGCACGCTCACGGCGAGCAGCATGGAGATGCTTACCTCCGAGCTGCGCCGGCGCGGTCTGCTGGTGCTGGATGTGGAGGTCGTTGACTACGCCAGCAAAAAGCCGACGATCACGGCAAATCCGCTGACCTGGCTTCCGGCAAGCAGTCTCGATGTGGAGATGGGCTTCCAGCAGCTCGCATCGATGCTCCATAGCGGCTTGAGCCTCCTTTCCGCACTACGCACCGTCGCCGAGCAGGCGCGCCGGGTCCGGGCGGCAGCGGTCTGGCACGATGTAGCCGACCGCATCGAACAGGGCGCGACTTTCGCCGGTTCACTGGCTGCGCAAGGGGCTGTCTTTTCCGAGCATGTGATCCAACTCGTACGCGTCGGCGAGACTTCCGGTAATCTCGACGCCGCACTTCGCAGCTGCGCGGAACATCTGGAGCGTGCGCGGCAGTTGCGACTCACCGTGGTGAACGCGCTCGCGTATCCGGCAATCGTGACCTTGCTGGCAATCGGCGTGGCGTCGTTCATGGTGCTGGGAGTCATCCCGAAGATTCAGAAATACCTCGGCGGACGCGGACGTGCTTTGCCGGCGATCACCCAATCGCTGCTGGATGTGGCGGATCTGGTGCAGACGTATCTGCCGTATATCGGAGTGGGATTGCTCGCGACGGTGCTGGCGCTGATCTTCATCTACCGCTGGCCCCCAGGACGACTGGTGATGGATACCATCTTCCTGAGAATTCCTGTCATCGGAGGCGTGCTGCGCCTTGCCGGCACCGCCATTTTCTCCCGTGGGCTCAGTGTGCTCCTGGAAAGTGGAGTCACTCTCCTCGACAGTCTCAAAACTGTTGAGGGACTCGTCGGAAACCGCGCCCTCGCTCAGCGTGTCGCCGCCACTCGCGAAGCAGTGCTCCGTGGCGGAACTCTCGCTGCGTCATTAGGCGGTGGGCGCACCTTCATGCCGATGCTTGCCCGCATGGTCGCGGTCGGTGAAAGCGCGGGTACGCTCGTGCCGGTTCTCGACGAGGTTGCCCGGTTCCATGAAAACCAGCTCGTGGTGACCATCCGCCGAATGAGTGTGCTCATCGAACCGGTCGTGATCATCGTCGTCGGGAGCATCGTTGGCTTCGTCTATATCGCCTTCTTTGTCGCCCTTTTCTCTCTCGCAGGAGGTCTTCGCTGACACCTCCACCACCACCCAATGAAAGCCCTACCCCACCTTCTCCTCCTCGCACTCGCCCCGGTGTCCCTCGCGCAGGATGAAGCGCTTCCGGATCCGACCCTCGCCAGTCCGCAACTGCGCACCGCGCTCATGGTGAGTGATTCGGCCATCCCGGAAATCAGCATCAAAGGCCTTGTTGTCGGAAAAAGTACGGTGGCGATGCTGGAGGTTGCAGGCGGCGGTCGCGTGCTGGTGCGCCCTGGCTCCGCATTCACGGTTACTACCGAGGGCATCAGTCGTCGGTTGATCTTCAGACAACTCACAGCTGAGGGACTCGAGATCGAAGCGCCGGGCGAAAAGGAAGTGGCCGTCATTCCGACATTCGGGCCGGTTGATAATCTTGCGGCCGGGACCGGTGTCCTGAGCTATGTCGAGTTTCGCGATCTGCCTCTCATCGATGCACTGCGAATGCTTGCGGATCAATCGGGCCGCAACTACTCGGCCTCGGCCGATGCAAATAAGATCCCTGTGAACGTATTGCTGCGCGAGGTACCAGCAGACACCGTCGTCGAGGAGATCACAAAAAGTCACGGCCTGTGGTCAAAACGCGACCCAGTGAGCGGTATCGTGCGCATCATGACGCTCGGTGAATTCGAAAAGGATCTCGCCGGCTTTCGTGAGGAGCAGACCGAGATCTTCACGCTGAAATATCCGAACGTTGCCGAGATCGCCGTGGCCATCGAGGATCTCTTTGGCGATCGAGTGCAGCTTTCACTGGGAGCTGAGGAAAAAGACGATGATATGCGACGCGATCTGGAGGAGCGCTTCGACCGCTTCGATATTTTGACCGAGCGCACACAAGTCGCCGGAGCCATGAATGGCACGATCCTGGGTAACAACGTCAACGGAGTGGCAAGCTACGGCGGCCGGAATTACGGCATTGGCGGATTTAACCGGGATTCATACGACGACCGTAACTCCTACAGCCGTCGGCGCTCCGATCGGCGTGATATCGAACGCGAGCAGCGGCGTCAGGGGCGAGAGGCGGACCCTACTCTCCCGATGACTGCGGCACAGGCGGAACGAATCGAGCAGGCGCTCGTAGCCGCTGCCGCCGGGCGCCGGGGAGGGCCGGACGTCGATGCCCTGCGCGGACGGCCATCTACTATTTATGTCACCGCGAGCCGGCGTAATAACATGATCATCGTCCGCACCGCTGACGCCCGCGCGCTTGAGGAGATCCGCGGAATCGTACACCAGCTCGATGTACAGACGCCGATAGTATTGCTCGAGGTGAAGGTTCTTTCCATCGAACTCGGCAAGGGATTCGAGTCAGCCTTCGAGTATGCAGTATCAGACGGAAGGTTCGGCGGATCGTTCTCAACCGGTGTCATCAATCCCAGCGTTGCCCGAGATCCAATCACCAACGCGCCGGTTGGCGTCATTCCAATGCCAGGCGTGGGCTCGACCGGCCTGCGTGATGGACAGTTCATCTTCCAATACCTTGGCGACTCCGTCCGCGCCCGGCTTCAACTGCTCGCGAAGAAGAACCGCGTGAAGACGATCGCGACACCGACGCTCCTGACGGCGAACAATGAAGTATCGCGACTCTTTCTGGGCGAGGAGCGTCCGCTCGTGCGCGGTATCAGTTCGCAGACAATCATCACTGACAACAACGTCGCCACGACTCCGAACACCGAGACCGAGTTCCGCAACGTCGGTAATACCCTACTCATCACGCCGAACATCAACGCGGACCGCACTGTGACCCTGCGGCTCGTGCAGGAGAATTCCTTCATTTCTCCCAATGCGGCGAACATCCCGGTGGTCACCACTGGGGAAACCGATGACGATAACAACGGAATTCTGCCAGGGATCGGGAACAACAATAATCGCCGCAATGTCACAGGGGTGCGTCAGGTGCCCGTGGACGTCGTCGGAACGCGCTCGGTGAGCGGTACGTTTGTGGCGAAGGACGGAATGGCGGTAGCAATCGGCGGACTTATCGAGGAGGTGGACAACGACCGCCGCGAGGGTGTTCCCATCCTCAGCGACATCCCGGGCTTGGGCGTCCTCTTTCGCCGCCAGAATACGGAAAAGTCACGTCGTGAGCTGGTGATCATCCTGCGCCCGTATGTGATGAGCACGCCGAGGGATAGCGAGCGGATTTCGCATGATCTGCTCGATCGGCTTGCCCCTGAGTCCGTGATAAAGCTCGAGGAAGAAGGTTTTCTGCCTGCCCGTACGGAAGTTGTAACAACTGAGGTCATTGAGACCCGACCCGCAATCCCTGTTGAGGTCAAAGAAACAGTTACGGTGAAAAAAATTCCGCAATCCCGCTGAACTTTTTCGCGGCCTGTAACGCTGTTACGAGCTCAAACGGACGAAAGTCCGTACTCCCTGAACCCAAACCCCAATGAAACTACGCCTTAACCGGAATCAACGGCGGAGCCTCGAAGCATTCACGCTCATCGAGCTGCTCGTTGTCCTTGTCATTATTGCCGCGCTTGCTGCGCTGGTGATCCCAAACATCGGTATGTTCGGCCGCTCGACGGACATGGCTGTGAGCGCCAAGACGCAGTCGGATATTGCCTCACAGATCCAGATGTTCTTTGTGACTCAGAAGCGTTACCCTGACGGCCTTGACTCCCTCATCACCACAGACGGCGAGATCTATAAATCTGACAATTCCGACCGCGATCTTCAGACACGGGGTCTACCAATTGCAGGGGCCGACGACTCCAATCTTGAGTCTCAGCTCACGGTTTCAACTCTTTCCGGCAGTTTCTTGCGCTCGGTAGATCGCTCCGGAATTTTGAGAGTCTTCGACCACGCTACAAGCGCAGGAAATTCGAACACCTCGAACACTAGTTCACGAATCTTCAAGAGTGATGCAAAAGTGGCAGAAGTCATCGTTCCAAGCGGCCTTGCGGCAGATAAGGCTATACTTAACAAACTTGTGCCTGAGGGCCTGAAAGGAAACGAAAGGCTTATCGCTTTCGGATTCGGTCAGAAAAACACTGCTATTGGAAAAACGACAGTCACCTGTCCGCTGTATCCAGGGGCCGACAAGAACTACTACGGCCGCTACATCGTTTACTTCAAGATCTACGCCTCCGGTGAACGCGCTACTCTTGTCGGCGTAAGCGACTCCTACGGCCGCACGCCTGACTACACCCAGCAGCAGTTCAACGAATCGCTGCCTGACGGCGCACGTCAGGGTTAATAGCCCGAACTCCTTCGAGGTTGGTTATCAACTCCGGGACGCAGCAATGCGTTCCGGAGTTTTTCTTTTTCCAGAATGCAGCCAAATCACGTTGCCCGCTTCGATTTTCGACTTTGTTGCTGAACCTTTCCGCTGTTGTGGACGCTTTGTCTTAGCGTCGCGACACAAACCTAGACCTTCCCCTCCCTATGCACCGTCGAACATTCCTCTTCCTCGCCCTGTGCGCCGCCTCTGCCCACGCTCAATCGTCCTTCTTCGGTACACCTGTGGCACCGGCTAAAGACCCGGCCCTGCGCGCCAAGGTGGATGCAGCACTGGAGAAGGCCTTTGCATTTCTGAGCAAAAAGCAACGACCTGATGGCGCATGGTCGAGCACCGATTATCCCGGCCTCACAGGACTGGTCATCCGTGCGTACATCGATGCACCGGATCGGAAACTGAAGGACTCGGAAAACGTCCAGAAGGGTCTCGCCTTCATTCGCAGATGCGCCCATCCGGATGGAGGGATCTACACGCGCGGTCTGGGCAACTATAACACCAGCATCTGCGTAGGCACACTCGCCCTCGTCGGTGACGAAAAAGATGCACGCCTGATCGAAAATGGACGCCGTTTTCTCGTATCCGCCCAGATCTCCAACAGTGCCTTTCCTGCACATGATGGCGGCTTCGGCTACGAGGGGACGAATGCAAATGACGGAAGACCAAGGAAAGCAGACCTCGACAACACCGTCTTCTCCCTGGAAGCGCTCCGCCTCTCCCGTGATGCCGCTCAGACAAAAGAGAAGCCATCCGGACCTGACCTCGACTGGAACGCGGCAGTCGAATTCGTGAGCCGCTGTCAGAATCTCCCAGCCACCAACAAACAGCCGTGGGCCAGTGATTCTCCCGAGAACAAAGGCGGTTTCGTTTACACTCCCGAGGTGAAATCTGACGACAAGGATTCGTCGGACAGTGCTACATCGATGCGCAGCTATGGCTCCATCACCTATGCCGGATTGCTGAGCTTCATTTACGCGGACCTGAAAAAGGATGATCAGCGGGTACGGGCCGCGCTCGACTGGCTTGCGCGGCATTACACGCTCGAGGAGAACCCCGGAAAGGGCAAAGACGGGCTATACTATTACTATCACATGATCGCCAAGGGCCTCACCGCGGCCGGCGTTGATGAATTGCGCTCAGACGACGGGAAGACGGTAAACTGGCGCACCGATCTCACAAACAAGCTACTATCCCTTCAGAAGCCTGATGGCTCATGGAGCAATGAAGTCGGCCGGTTCATGGAAAAGGATCCCGTGCTCGTAACCACCTACTGCGCGCTCGCACTGAATCAGATCTACGGGCAGCTATAAAGAAGCCCAACCTCACCGAGGACGCAGCAGCAGCCGCTTCCCCGGAACATCGAACGTCACAACAAATCTCGAGAGCAGACCATTTCCCAGAAGCCCAGCTTCACCGGGAAAAATCTGTTTCCGATGAATGCTGGTTTTCACCCCTTCGAAAATCATACTGCCCAGCTGCACATCAGCCTTCAGGAATTTCGCGGGTTGAACGGCTACACCAATCGAGGAGCGAAACCGTGGCCCGGAAGCATTCGCCTCGATCACCCACCGCAATGCGGAATCGGAACCGGTATCCACGCGGACCCAATCCGCCGGATACCCCGCCACTGCGATACGAGTACAGAGCGCGTCGCCACGTCGGATCAGCGGCAGGGTTTCGCAACCTGCGACATTCACCTCGGCACGGCTGAGGAGCCGTAGCTTCTCGGTTCTGAAATCAACCTGCACCACCCGGTTACGGAAATAATCTGCCCCTAGAAGGCCGTCGATTCGCTGATGGCAGACCGCACTTACCGAGCTGAGGTCCAAGGCAAGGAGTCGGCGAGGGACAGCAACGCCCCCGAGCGTTCCAGCGAAATGGTTGACCTGATAAGCCGTAGCACTGCCGTTAACCCCGAGGACTCTCTCCGGAGCGCCGAGCCGGACTCCTAGTCTCCGCGCCGCGTCAGTATCGATCACACTCGCCCCTGCACCGGAATCCACGAGAAAATTGAGCCTCTCAGCCCGACCGGGTACTGAAACTTTTACCCAGATGAGCCCATCCCGGAACTCAAAGGGGATCTGGGGCGCAGCATGCAGCTGGTTAAAAACGCCCACGAACAGGGTTACCAGCATCAGGAAGAATGGATTGATGCGCATGCGCGCCCCTTAGCACACGCCATACCACGGCAGGAAAACCCACTTTCTACAGAGGAAGACCAACTTCAGATCGCTGACGCTCACTGCTTCATGCTGTATAAAAAGCAGCAGCACGGCTAAAACTACGCTCGGCTCTCTGATTGCGAGACAGACGAATGCCCCGGAGATCCCCGAAAAATCCGAGATAATACTTTCGGCATCTCGCGAGATACTCTGGGTATCAGGTGATGATGCCTGCGGTATCACGCATGATGCGCCGGGCATCTCACGTGATCTCTGGCGCATCAGGCGATGATGCTTCAGTTATCATGAGATGATATCTGGGGTATCACGCGTGATACGTCGAACTTCATGTAATCATCGCTGCGCTACCTCGCTTGATCCCACCGTCATCAAGCGATGATCCCCAGCGCATCACGCAAGATGCACCAGATACCGCGCACTATACTGCGGGGATCACGGGAGATGCACGCGACATCACGATCGATGCGCCGAGCATCTCGTGGGATGTGCTGCGTATCTCGGTTGATGCGCGGGTGATCACGCGAGATGGGCCAAGGATCTCGCAAGATGCATTAGGCATCTCGTGATATGGGCCAGACCGTTTGTGAGATGCGGCAGATATCAGGCGAAATGCGCCGGACAACAGAAATGCCCGCCAGATTCTGCCCCAACCACCGGGAAAGCGCTTGGAGAGATGTTCCTTGTCCTTCGTGAAGAAAGACACTCGCAGCGCGAGAGTTATACCAATCCGGAAGCCCTATCATCTCACTCGGTTGTTCTTCCGATCGAACGCCAATTTTCACCAGAGATGTGGATTTACCGGCACTCCGGTTATCGGCCTGTCTCCTCAAACAGCAAATCTCCCGACGTGAGGGGATCACGTGCGGGAGATTGCCTAACCAGTTGAATTTCGCTGTATCCGATTATCTGGTCCGGACTGGGATATATTGGCCGCGCCCCATCTGGATGCGGACCGTCCGCTTCGAGGCCGCGCCAGCGTCCGCCGCCTCGTCACCAGAAATGCCCCTGCCTTTCGCATCGATAGCAATCGTTGTGATGCGCTTGCTTGGCTTTACCACGTACGTGGAGGGGCCATTGGGATGATCAATGCGCCGGACTTCACGATTGGCCAGTGCCGCACCGGAAGTCAGAAGCATCGTTGCAGCGACAGCTAAGACGACTTTAGAGGGAGTCTGCATTTTCTATATGGGTTTCAGGGTTATTGGGGTGAACCATTTCGGAGGGAACCGAACGGCGGGAGGGGATCAAAGCTTCTAGAGACTGGATTGAAGTGACGAACCTCTTTGTTTGAGGTCTCAACAATCTCAATCTGCGTCACGGTCTGCCGTTGCGCAGGCGTTGCGCATCCGGAGTAGACAATGAGGCAGAGCACGGCAACTGCAGGGCTAAGCGCATCAACAAGCCGCATAACAAGCAGACGGCTGGGGCGCCGCATTTTCATGCGACGGCTGGAGTGATGCGCTTGCATATTCATCGAAAAAGCGCACGTGCCCGGTGGCAACGTCATACATGGCAGGAATGATTCCCACCTTTCCGGCCTCCACGAGATCGCGGATGACAGAACTTCTTTGCGGCAACTCCTCCGCAGCGAGTTGAGCATTCAAATCCGCGACGTTCTGAACGAATTGCGGATTTTTGCTGTTTCGCTCGCCGCTGATCTCATTCACCAACGGCACTGCCGTCCCAATCTGGGCCAGAACAGATGTCAGGTTTCCCAACTCCACATGATCACAGGCGGCCTTTACTGCCCCGCAGTTACTATGCCCCATGACCACGATCAGCTTACTACCAACCACAGCCGTGGCGTACTCGAGTGAGCCGATGATCCCCTCCGTCATCACGTTGCCCGCGATGCGAAGGGAAAACATGTCGCCGATACCAAGATCGAATACCATCTCGGTACTCACACGTGAATCCATGCAAGCCACAATAGCAGCGAACGGCCACTGACCTTCCTTTGTGGTGGCCAGATCACAGTGGGGGTCGCGTTGTTGCCGCAGGTTATTCAGGAAGCGGACATTGCCTTCCTTCAAGCGGCGCAGCGCATCAGCGGGAGTCATCCCGGTCGTATCGCGGGGCGTTCTAGTTCCTGGCATAGTAGGTATATGGTGACGGAAATGTTGAATATGGAGACCGACTCGAAAGCGGACCAAGAGCCGACCTATCAGGCCACCCTCGCAAACCGCATCCTCCCCTTAATCTCGCGGCCGAAAACACACCACAAAGGCGATTACGATTAAGAGTAAGGAGCACCTATTCGGATAGACTAAGGCTAGGAGGAGGAGACTCTCCTCTCCGACTGC
>CBINJX010000072.1:0-10825 GCA_966251085.1 uncultured Verrucomicrobiales bacterium | reverse complement strand
GTTGAGAGTTGAGAGTTGAGAGTTGAGAGTTGAGAGTTGAGAGCACCCAACGGGCGGAGCGCGTGAACGCGAAAAGAAAGTTCCTCTAGCCGGTAGTTCCCGGCTCCTCTCAACTGCCGAAGGTGCATCCTCAGTCACTCACCCCTCAACCAACAACCCTCAACTTTCAGAGAGCGGTTGCGTCAGGAGGAGGTGAGGAGAGTAATTCCACGCCCCCCTTAAATAAGGCACTCGCGGCAAAAGGAGATCCTGCTGTTGCAGCAGGTTACTGCATCTCCGATCTCGCCTGCCCTTCTCAGCGTTTGCCGAGGAGTCCGGCCATTCCCTTCATGAGCCGGCTTGTATCGGCGCCAGTCGCAACACTGTCTTGCCAGAGCGCCAACTGATTCTGAAGTTCCGGAACGCTCGACTGACGTTCTTCGCGAGTTGCAGACATCGCCTTCATTGCCAGTGCTGCAAGGTATTCGGGGAACTTTCCGCCAGGCCAGTGCGGCAGCGACTGACGTGAAAGTGACGCAGGCGGAGTGTGCTGGCCGAGGAGAATAGGAGAGAGGAGCGATTGCTCATCTGCCGCTGTGATCGCGTCCTGCAAGAACACGATCCGATAAAGGATCGCGCCGAGTGCATAGATATCCGTTCGTGGATCGATTTGGTTGTAGCTTTCGGAAGCTACTTCGGGCGACGTATACGGCGAGAGCGGCGCAATCGCATTTGTCTCAGGCGCGCGCACGGACCGGGGCGCTGGCTGACCGTCTTCGACTTCCACTGGAGGAAGCACCTTCGCCAAGCCCCAGGTAGTGACGAAAACCTCGCCAAATGAGCCAATGATGATGTTTTCCGGTCGCAGCGAGCCGTGGACTACCCGCCGCGAGTGTGCAAAGGCGACGGCATCCGCAGCCCGTTGGAAGATCGAGATGAGCCCTGACAGGCGGAAGCGATCACGGGTGGCTTCGTCGCCACCACGGATATTATCGAGAATGCCGGCGAGCGTTTCGCCCTCCACGAAGCGGGTCGTATAGAACAGCTGGCTCTGCTCGTTTGCGCTCAGTTCGTAGATCGGGGGAATGCCGGGATGCTGCAGTTGACTGGTGATCTGCGCCTCGCGGACAAACCGCAGGACATGCGGAGCCGAGGCCTGGCTTTCAGGAAGCATTACCTTCAGCGCCACGTCCCGATTGAGGGAGGTGTCCTGAGCTTCGTAAATGGTGCTAGTGCTGCCCTGTACCACCACCTCGCCCAAATCGTAGCGATGCGAGCGGAGGAAGCCTTCGGGGAGATGTTCAAAAACCGCCGCAGGTAGACCGCCGCGCTGAAGTTCGAGGGTGTTCTGGCCGATGTGAATGTCGCAGTGTGCGTTAATTCGCGTCATTCCTTCCACTCGTTCGCCGTTCACAAACGTGCCATTCGCGCTGTCGAGATCTTCAATATAGATCTCATCATCAGCCACGACGGTGAGCCGCGCATGCCTGGAGGACACAGATTCCTCATCCACGACGATCTCGTTCTTTCTGTCCTGTCCGATGATATACCGACCACGGCGAATCAGGCAGCGGGCCAAATGGCGTCCATTGTTCCGGACTACGACTTCGAGTTGTCGGCGGGGGGATTGGAGCATGGCGGAAATCTTCTAGAAAATAAAAGTACCTGTCTCCGCTACATCGTTCTGTGATGGCGCGTAAAGAACTGCTTCCGGGAAATCGTCAATGGGTAAGGACCGCAATTTGGGCATTCGGCTGAAACTTCGGTGATCCGTGCGGGTTGATGGCAAAGAACGGGCTTGGCTTTGCATTGAAAGCAAGTTTGCTCCTGCGAGCTACTGCCCGAAACCTCCCTTATGTTCTCAAAGCAAAACGTTGTTCTCTCCTCCCTAGCGGCATGCCTCCTAGCTCTTCCTTCTGTGGGGGCGGCGGATTTCACATTCAAAGATAATCCGGGCAAGTCGCTCGATGTTCTTCAGGACGGTAAGCTCGTAGGGCGATACATGTATGCCCATGATGTCTCGAGCAAGGAGCGGCGAGAGGAGACCTACAAGCCGTACCTGCACGTCTTCGACGCAGAGGGGCAGAATCCGATTACCAAGGGTGCGGGCGGCCTGCTCCCACATCATCGAGGCATCTACATTGGCTGGAACAAATTGAACGTTGGCGGGCAGACGATCGATCGCTGGCACATGAAGGGCGGCGATCAGGTCCATCGCAAGTTTCTCACCCAGAAGGTGACACCAAACGCCGCGACCTTTACCTCGCTCGTAGAGTGGGCTGGAAAGAACGAGTCCGAAGTGGCGCTTAAGGAAGAGCGGACGTTCACGTTCCTTACTCCGCCTGCCGGTGCTTATGCGCTCATTGACACAGCCTCGAAGCTGACAGCAGTCGGAGGCGAGACAGTCCTCGGCGGTGATCCGGAACATGCGGGACTCCAGTTCCGTCCCTCTGATGACATCAAACCGACGGAGACCAGCTTCTTCTTCCCTGGAAATCCCGACCTCAAGAAGGATAAGGATCTTCCGTGGTTTGGCGGCAATTTCACCATCCGCGGTAAACGCTACAGTGTCGTTTACCTGAACCATCCGTCGAATCCGAAAGGGGCGGTGACCTCGGCCTATCGTGACTACGGACGATTCGGCACTTTCTTCAAGGACACTATCCCTGCGGGCGGTGAGAAGACGATTCGCGCCCGGTTCCTGATCACGGAAGGTGATATGCCGAAGGCGGAGGTAATCCAGAAGGTTTGGAACGAATACGCCGGCGCGAGTGAGCCCACGCCCGAGGTGACGGTAAAGGCCGTGAAATCCTCGAAGTTTACCGAGCCGAAGCAGACGGATAAGAAGTCGGCCGACAAGAAATCGGCTGAAAACAAGGCAGCTGAGAAAAAGTAAAACTTGCTGATCCAAGGGGCGCTCCTCATTGAGGGGCGCCCTTTTTTTATGCCGATTTCAGGGAAATAGGGCGATCCCGCTCTGCAAGGCGACAGTGTCCGATTGTCAACCGCAATTGACCCGGTATCTGGAGGCGTTTAGGTTCCCGATTCTTTTTCCGGAGCCAAAGCGCGATGAGCCAGAATTATAAAGATACTCTACTGCTGCCAAAGACCGACTTCCCCATGAAGGCGGATCTCGTGACCCGTGAGCCTCAGCGGCTCGCAAAATGGGAATCCGAAGGATTGTACCGGCAGATTCTGGACGCGAGAAAGGACTCTGATCTTTTCGTCCTGCATGATGGCCCGCCCTTCGCAAATGGCGATGTCCACATGGGCACCGCGCTGAACAAAGTGCTGAAGGACCTGATCGTGAAATCGAAGTCGATGGCCGGTTACCGTGCGCCGTTCGTCCCGGGATGGGACTGCCACGGTCTGCCGATCGAGTTCAAGGTGGTGAAGGAATCCCGCGGCCTTACCCCGGCCGAGGTGCGCCGCCGTTCCGAGGAGTACGCACGCAAGTACATCGACATCCAGCGCGGGCAGTTCAAGCGTCTCGGAGTGCTCGGCGAATGGGAGAACCCGTACCTGACACTTGCTCCGGGATATGAGGCGGAGATCATCCGCGCCTTCGCGGGCTTTGTGGAAAAGGGACTCGTGTATCAGTCGAAGAAGCCCGTGTACTGGAGCACCGGGGCGCAGACCGCGTTGGCTGAGGCAGAGGTGGAGTATGCGGAGCGTGAAGATCCCGCGATCTTCGTGAAGTTCCCGATCGTGAGCGGCCCCTTGGCTGGTGAAGCCAGCATGGTGATCTGGACCACCACGCCGTGGACACTCCCGGCGAACGTGGCGATCGCGGTTCATCCGAAGCACGAGTACGTCGTTTCCAACTTCAAGAAGGAAGGAAGCGAGACTGTGGAGCGGTTCGTCGTGGCGAAGGCGTTGATGGAGGCATTCACCCAAGCGACGGGATATCAGGAAGTAAATTTGAAGCGCCCGGTCGCCGGGCAGGAACTCGCTGGCTCGGAAGCTCAGCATCCGTTCCTCGATCGCAAATCCCGCATCATCACTGCGGATTTCGTGACAATGGAATCCGGCACGGGCCAGGTGCATATCGCGCCAGGACATGGTGCTGATGACTACCTTGCTGGTGTGGAGAACGGCCTGCCAATCCTCTCTCCGGTCGATGAACACGGCCGTTTCACCGAGGAAGTCGGTGTGCCAGTCTGGTCTGGTAAGTACGTTTTCGACGCAAACAAGGAAGTAATCGCGCATCTGCGCGAAAACGGGACGCTGCTTGCGGAACAGATCTACAAGCACTCCTATCCGCACTGCTGGCGTTCGAAGACCCCTGTCGTCTTCCGCGCGGTGGAGCAGTTCTTCATCAAGGTGGACAAGCTGCGTGAGCCTGCCCTTTCCGCGATCGATAATGTCCAGTGGCTCCCGCACTGGGGCCGCAACCGGATCTACGGAACGGTCGAGTCGCGTCCGGACTGGTGCATCTCGCGCCAGCGCTCCTGGGGGGTGCCGCTCCCGGCGTTCTATGATGCGAAGGGGACGCCAGTCCTGGATCCTGCGCTCATCCGTAAGGCGGCGGATCTTTTCGAGCAGCACGGGACGAATCTCTGGTTCGAGAAAGACGACGCGTGGTGGGCGGAACAGCTCGGCCTGCCTGCTGGTACTACGCGACGCAACGATACCCTTGATGTCTGGCTCGACTCCGGCGTGTCTCACGAAGCAGTGCTCCGGCACCATCCCGAACTGCGTTGGCCGGCAGACGTCTATATCGAGGCGACCGATCAGCATCGCGGATGGTTCCAGTCATCGCTGATGACCTCCGTTGCCCTGCATGAGGAAGCGCCTTATCGCACGGTGATCACCCACGGTTTTGTGGTCGATAAGGATACCCGTAAGAAGGTCTCCAAGTCGGAGCAGGGAACCTATGTAAAACCGATGAATGCCGAGCATTTCGTCGGCAAGTACGGCGCGGATATTGTCCGGCTCTGGGCTGCGAGCGTGGAGTTCACGCACGAGGTGCCGTTCTCTGAGGAGAGCTTCAAGGTGCTTACCGAGGCGTATCGTCAGTTCCGGAATATCCTCCGGATTCTTCTGGCGAACCTGTTCGACTTCAACCCGGTGAATGCTTCGCTCGACGGTGCGACGACCGTCGATCACTGGATGCTGAGCCGTCTGCAGGATGTGATCGGTACCTGTCGTGAGGCCTACGTGGAGTATGACTTCCGCAAGGTCTTCCAGACGCTGAATCAGTTCGTCACCGTCGATGTCAGCTCTCTGTATGTCGATATCACAAAGGACCGTATGTACTGCGACGCGGCGGATTCCCCGCGCCGCCGCGCGACTCAGACGGTCATGTACAGTGTCTTCGACGCACTTTGCCGTCTACTTGCACCGGTGCTCGCCTACACCGCGGATGAGGCGTGGGAGTTCTCCGGAAAGAAGACGTCTGTCCATCTCGAGGAGTTCCCGCGGGTGCAGGATGGCGTTCGCAATGAGGCGCTCGAACAGCAGGTTCAGGAATGGCTCCGTCTCCGCGGTGTCATCGCCCAGCAGGCAGTCGAACCGGCCCGCCAGCAGAAGCTGATTGGCAACGCTCTCGAGGCTGCCATCACGCTGGAGGTGGCGGACGCCAAGACACTTGAGACGCTCCAGGGCAAGGAAGGGGAGTTGGAGGAGTTCTTCATCCTGAGCGATCTCACCATCGTTTCGGGCGGAGAAACGAAAGCATCGCTGGTCCGGACAGAGCAGCCACGTTGCGGTCGCTGCTGGCGTCATCGCCGCAGCGTCGGATTGAGCCAGGCTCATCCTGAGCTGTGTGACCGTTGCGCGGACGTTGTCTCAGCTCAGGGCGCCTAACGTCCAACATTCATCGACCGATGCTGCGTCTTCTAGCGATTGCACTGCCGGCCTTCGTGCTGGATCAGATCACGAAATGGCTGGTCGTCTGGTATCTGCCATTCGATCCGATACATCAGATGCAGCATCCGGTCGTGCCCGGGTTCTTCTATCTAGTTCATTGGGGAAATACTGGTGCGGCGTTCAGCTTCATGTCGGGCCGCAACGGGTTCTTCGTTGTGCTCTCGATCATTGCGACCGCTGTTATCTTTATCCTGAACCGGTGGGGTTCTTTCCGGGACAGGATGAGTCAGTGGGGCGCAGGTTTGCTGTTGGGAGGAATCTTCGGAAATGTGACTGACCGGGTAGTGCACGGTCACGTTGTGGATTTCCTGCTCTTCTACCTGCGCCTGCCTTATGCCAATCCCTGGCCGGCATTCAATGTGGCTGATAGCTGTATTTGTGTCGCTGTGGGGCTGTTCCTGATTGCTAGCTTCAGAGAGGAGCGGGCGAGGAAAAGAGCAGCAGCGGCACCTGTGGAAAAGTCGTAGCCGAGCGGTTGTCGGGTTGGAACCCGAGCGGGGAGTCGGTGGATGTGCCGACTCCAAAGTGGTATAGGTTTCGCCAGTATATATACCTAGCTCTCAGCGGGGATGGCAACTGGTTGCCGCAAGCGCATGTGGCAACTCCGACCCGATACATTTGCAAAGAAAGGAAATATTAACTATGCTCTCTTGGGCCATTACATTCCTCATCATTGCAATCATCGCTGCTGTTCTCGGATTCGGCGGAGTCGCCGGAACTGCTTCTTGGATCGCTCAGATCCTGTTTGTCGTTTTCCTGGTGCTTTTCGTCGTGTCTCTGCTGACCGGTCGCAAAGGGCCGCGCTCGATGAGTTAATCTTCTGATCCGCGATGGCGGATGATGGTGCCGGGCTCTAAGCTAGGAGTCCGGCGCCATTCTGCTTTTGTGACTCGTCAGAAAATTATGATGCCCGCTGGCTTTCCTCGAACCAGTGGGCATTTTTGTGGGAAAACAGGATTGCTAGGCAGTGCGCCGGCGACGGAAGCCGCTAAAGATCGCGAGGCCTGTAAGTAGGAGAGTCGCCGCTCCCGGTTCCGGAATAACGCGGAGGATAATGTCGGGAGCCTCAAACTCGGCGCCACCGTAGTCGATCTCAAACTGGTTCAGTCCAACGGTAAATTGCGAGAGATGTGGCATTCCTTTGAAGTAGCCGTCCACCGGGAAAATACTCAGATTTTCGATCAGCGTGAACTCAGTTCCTGCTGCAAGGATGGCGGAGCCGAGATCTGTCAGTTCCAGCTTTGCGACACCGTTTCCAAGAGCCGCACCTCCGTAAATTGTGAGTGTATCCGATCGCCCGGCAGTGGAATCAATCTGAAGCTTGAACGTCGCATCAGAGGCCAGCGTCAGGGAAATGACGTCCAAGACGCCGATTGTATCACCAAGAATGAAGGTGGAATCCTCTTCCTCCCCATCTCCCACAGTAAGGTTAGCAAAAGGTAGTGACCCTTGTATGGTGAGCGTGCCTTTGGGAACGGAGACTTCCGCTACATTCAGAATCCCGCTGAGCGAAACCGAAGGGCCGTCCACGGATAGCGGACCTCCAAGACCATTTGCCCCACTTGTAAGCGCGACTGAACCCGAGCCGGCAAAGGTGAGTCCGGCAATCGAAGAGCCTTCCGTTCCGAAGTTTCCTGAGAAAACGACCGTCGTATCGACCGTTAGTGTCTTGGCCGACGTTCCATAGAGGGCGATGTCACCCGTAAACGTGATGGACTTTTCGCCTGAGAGCGTGGCGTTGCCGCCGAGCGAGGCTGCCGTGGGAATTGTGAGGTCCGTGAGTGTCTCCAAGGTTCCCCCGTTGAGGAAAAGCTGGCCCATTCCGAGCGCATTTTCATGGCCCAGGAGGACCTTTGGTGCCCCGGCGTTCATGCGGAAGCCGCCAGTATGTCCACTGTTATCACTATTCAGTTGGATGACCGAAGTCACGGGACCCGCCAATTGAATGCGTCCGCTTCCACTGATCGTTCCATCAAGGACGAGGTCCACAGCGGCATCACTGTCAGAGGTGGTGAATGTGCGATTTGAACCTCCTACATCGATGTACCCGCCAATGCGAACGACACCGGTTGTATGCTCAGCCGTGAGATTGCCGGTCAGGTTCAGCACATTTCCAATGGTGTCGAGAAGAGGTGTGGAATCAGTTCTTCCAGCAGTGAACGTGAGATTGCCGACTGACTGTGAACTGTTTCCGAAAACAATAGAGCCGGAGTTTGTGAATGTTAGGGCTGCGGCATTGATCGGACCGTCGAAGGTTGCCCGGGCCGCCGTATCGATTGAGCCAGCCCCAGTCAGCTCCCGGTTGGCGCCGAACGTGATGACCGTCGTGGCTTTCAGCGTGCCACCCAGTAGATTGATGTCTGCATCGGATGCGCCGAGTTGGGCATTGTGCGAGACTTCGAGAACACCAGCAGAGACCGACGTGGGACCTGTATAGCTGTTACTCTGGTTTGTAAGAATCAACGTGCCTCCACCACTTTTAGTGAAACCTGCTCCTGCAACTTCGGCGCTGATTGTTGCGGAATGATCTGCGTCTGTGACGGAGATGCTAGGTCCCGTTCCGCTCAAAGTGAGCTTGCGGCCTCCGGCTGCGCTAATTGTGTATTGATCAGCATCAAACTGCAGACCGCTGTCCACGGTCACATCAGCCGTGTCAATTACCACATCTCCACCGGCTCCGCTGAAGACAGCCTTCTTCGATGTTTCGAATACTTGAACGCTGCCGGTGCCCGTATTGCTTGTTGCCCAGTTGCTTCCATTCCAGCTTCCCGAACCGCCGAGGCCGGCGGCTGTCCCATTTGCATCCCAGAAAAGGGAGTTGCCGCTCGACGTCAGGATCGATCCGGTGACAAGGAAGTTGTCGATGCGATTCGTGCCTCCCGTGCCGGTTGGATCGCCCGCGGCAATCAGGCGAAATGTAATGCTGGCCGCATTGTCTAATGCCGAGAGGCCGCTCAGATCTGCGGTGAATGAGGAAGCGGTTGTTGCACTCCCACTGCTCCAACTTCTTGTGCCGACAGAGTAGTCATCCAGAAACGTGGTGAACGTCGTGCCGTCGAGACTGTACGCGAAATCGAACAGTTCCGGTCCCGTGGAGCTTCGCGTCTGATCCCAGCTAACGTGGATCTCCTGGAAGTTCGTAGTTGCGAGGGTGAACTGATAGTAATCTCCAATTGCCCAAGTGTTGGAATTGAACGAATTGGCGGAGCCGTTGCCTGCCGGTGTCGACCAATCTGTATTGGCGCTGACATGAAGCCCGCTCGCAATAGCGGCACCCACACCGGTGTAAAGATCTGCTGCGATACTCGGCGATGTGGCTGAGTTACTGAGGTTGTCGGGAGTGTTGGTTTCAAACTCCCAAAGCGCGATGGTTTCAGCTTTGACGGTAACATTGATCGCGAAGGCTATGGCGATCCCGGAGCAGAGAACCTTAGCGCAGGGGCGAGCTATTCGGCCGCCGAGGAGGTGGACGATGTTCATGATTGGCAAAAAGCGAGCCGGTCTGCCCGTAGGGAAACCTCAGAACCCGGCTCTTCTGCCACTGATGTGTATTGGGCGGACGACATGAACGTGAACAGCAGGTTACGTTTATGAGCTGGCGGATATACGGCAGGACAAATTGTTATTGATAAAAGAAGGTCGGTCCGATGTGGGATGTACAACACCAGAACACAGCGTTTTCCTCTGATGACAGATGCGCAAGGAAAAGATTTGCGGCTGACGCGGACATCGCTGCCAGTAGCCTCCATTTTCCTCTCGTCTCTGAGCAGAAACGCATCGAGATAATCCCCCCATGGCTCGGCAGTACACCATTCACCGGCAACCGACCGTCACCAGTTCAACGATCAACTTCGCCGCGGAGTTGAATCCACAGCAATACGCTGCCGTGACGGCACCGCCCGGACCGGCTTTGGTGATTGCCGGGGCGGGGAGCGGCAAGACTCGCACGCTGACTTACCGGGTGGCCTATCTACTGGAAAATGGGGTGCTCCCGTCGAACATCCTGCTGCTCACCTTCACGAACAAGGCCGCGCGGGAAATGCTCGACCGTGTCACAAACCTGATCCCGCACGACATTTCGGCACTCTGGGGGGGCACCTTCCACTCGATCGGAAACCGCATTCTCCGGCGTCACGCGCAAGCGGCGGGATTCGGCCGGGGCTTTTCGATCATGGATCGTGAGGACCAGAAGGATATGCTGGATGCGGTGATTCCTTCCCTCGGGGTGGATCCGAAGGAGAAGCGTTTCCCAAAGGGGGAAGTGCTCGCGGATGTGCTCAGCTATTCCCTGAACACCGGGCGCTCGATCGATGATGTGCTCGTGGAGAAGTATCCGCACTTCCTTCAGTTCTCCGCTGAGATCGCTGCTTCCCGGAAGAAATACGAGGAGAAGAAGCGCTCCGCCAATTCACTCGATTTCGACGATCTCCTGGAAAAGACGTTACGGCTGCTGCAGAAGGAATCCGCCATCGCCGAGCATTATCAGCGGCAGTTTCAGTTCATCCTCGTGGATGAGTACCAGGATACGAATCACCTGCAGGCGGACTTCATCGATATCCTCGCTGCGCATCACCGGAATGTCATGGTGGTCGGTGATGATGCCCAGTCGATCTACTCGTGGCGTGGAGCGGATTTCAAAAACATCCTCGAGTTCCCGAAGCGGTATCCGAACGCAAAGGTGTACAAGATCGAGACCAACTATCGTTCGATCCCGGAGATCCTCGATGTCGCCAATTCGGCGATCGCGTCGAATGTGCATCAGTTCCCGAAGGAGCTGGTCTCCTCGCGCACGAGCGGCGTGAAGCCGGCATTCGTGCCGCTGTCGGATAGTAACCAGCAGGCGGCGTTCGTTGCACAGCGGATTCTCGAACTGCACGAGGAGGGGACTCCGCTGAACGAAATGGCGGTCCTGTACCGGGCTCATTATCATTCCATGGAGCTTCAGATGGAACTGACCCGGCGTGGCATCCCGTTC
>CBINJX010000071.1:0-10876 GCA_966251085.1 uncultured Verrucomicrobiales bacterium | reverse complement strand
AGCAAGGATGCTCCGGTCACCCGCAGTCAAGATGACTGCGCTACGGCGCAAGCGCCCCCCGGTGGAGGAAAAGGGTAATGTCGAGATCTCAGAGCGCGATCTTCCATGCCCACTTTCTTCACCTTCTTCACACCCCGACGAATCAGGGAGTGAACTTCTTCGTGGCGACGGTGCGGAACCGGTAGAACTTGTCGAGGGTGGCCGCGACGTTATTGGTATCCGCGAAATCCGGAAGTTCCGGATCAGCCGGATCCACATAACGCTCGATCAGCGACGAGCCGCGGAACTCACCAAGAACCTGATCCTTGTCCTCGCGCCAGACGGCCCAGGCATCTTCGTTCTGCGAGATCGCCTTGTGCAGGCTCTGGACGCGGACATGGACGGTGAAGCTGTTCGATTTGGTGGTCAGCTTTGCGTACAGGTTCGCGTACGGACGTTCCCGGGTGTTGTCACCGGTGATGAGGTGATCCTTCCAGATCTTGCCCGAGCGGTAGTCGGAAAGGTTCTCGTCGTCGCGCACGAGGTGCATCTCGCAGATCTGGCTGGCGGAGCGGAAGATCTCTCCGGAGGCAAAACGCTCTTCAAATTGAGCGAGGGTCTCGTCGGGATCGATCGGCCGCCGCATTCTGTCGAACGGCTTCTGTCCACGGAACGCTCGATCCCAATCGGCCCGGACCTGGGGATCCTGGTTTCTCGAGTCGCTGGGCAGCAGTGGGTTGTCGTTGGTTTCGTGATCCCAGAGTTTGTAGATCTTGGAAGCCTCGTTTTTGATCAGCAGCGGCTCTTCCGCCTTGAAGGCACCATGCAATGCCGTGGCACGGCGAATGTAGGTGAACGGCGCGATCTCGTAGTTCATGTTGATCTTGCCCGCCGTGGAGAACGGCTCGCTGATGGCATACGGCTCGATCACCGGCATCCAGAAGAGATCCATGATCAGGTGATCCTTTGGCTGCTTCGGGTCCTGGCCGGGATGGTCCGGCTGAGGACGGAAGAGCAGGGTTTCCCACGGGCGCCCACGCAGAACGCCGGTCGGCAACGAGCCGAGCATTCCCGCGGAAGGAATCAGACGATTTGGCGAGAAGTTGACCTCGGTCGGGTCGGTGTAATTCCACGCCCAGTAGGCATAGGGGGCGTTGGTGGAGGCAGTGTTGCCTTCGTCAGGTTTGTTGATGTAGGCGCCGTCCTGCCATTGGGCCACGCCATTATCGAAGTCGCCCCAGTTCTGGTTGGGGTAACCAGTGACGGGATTGATCTCCCTGGCTGCTCCTGGCCCGATTTCCGGGAGGCGGGAGTAGTGGTACTGAGGTGGAGGCCCGCCGGAACTCGGGGATTGCCAGACCAGCTGATCTGCAAGATCGGCTGGCGGGATGGCATCCGGGTTCGTAGAAGGCTGCGGACCCGGCTCATTGCAGAAGCCGAAGTGGAAGTGTGTACCCGAGGATGCGGAGAACACATGCAGGTGACGGTAGTTGCTACTCCAGTGTGGGCTGACGGCGGTAAACTCGGGCCCCACGTTTTTCTTCGCTGCGATGAGCCGGATGTCGCCATGTGACGGGACAATGGTCCGGACCACATCCTCCTCCCGGAAGACTCCGCCAACCTTGAATCCTGTCTGCCCACCGGAGGTCGACCAGCGGCGCGCTGATGAGCGATACTCCGGTCCCGGGACATGGGGGACGTCGCCCAGGCGCGAGTAACGCCCGACCGTCTGGCCTCCGAAGTTCGCTGATTTGAACTGCCACCAGAAAGCGGCTGTGGTCGGGGTATCGCCACCACGGTGAGGAGTGGTGCCCTGCGCCACGAGGCGTGGTGCGGGGAAGGAACCATCTGGGAAATTCACCTCAAAAGTCTGGATGAGAGCGGCAGGGTTTGCGGAAGAGCCCGCATATACCCTCACCCGGACGCGGCCTCCGGTAAAACTCATGCTATCACCAGTGACCCTGATCCTGTTGCTCACAAACCGGTAATTGCCACCGCCGAAAGCCTGCATCGGGCCGCGGAGCCCACCGGACCCGCCGCGTTCACGACCATTGTTATGCCAGCCGTCGTTGATTCGGTCGCTCATGCCCACGCCTGCGCCCGAGAAGGTGAGAGGCTGCCCGTTGATAGAAAAGGGGCTCACGAAATCCACCTGATAGTACAGGTTCTCCAGCAGCTTGTACCAACCGAGGCTCGGGCTGTACGGCTCGAAGAGAAACGCGGCTTCGATCTCCTTGGTTCCTGCAGGAAGAGCTGATTGTCCGGAGCCGCTCAGGGTCGAGAGACCGTTGGGACCATCCTGCCGGCAGATAAAATGCAGGCCAAACTGCGAGATGGAGTGAATGCGCCCGAAGCCCATGGTCTGCCCGATCTGGATGGGAGAGACTTGACCGTTGGTAGTGTACTTCGTCGCACCTGCCTGCGGGTCGGAGAGATTCGTGCAACGGATATAGTCGAAGATCTGGGTGAGTACCTGATCGCGATCGGGCCCCCATTTCTTTTCGAAGTTTCCGCCAAATCCGGGAACGTTCTCGGAGGTGATCGCCTGTAGCCACCGATAAAGCTGCTGATTGCGCAGAATCGTCATGTAATCCGCGGTCGGGCTGTTCGGGTCACGGCGCTGGAAGTAGTACTGTTTTGCCGTGCTACCGCTTCCGAGTGTGCCGCAGAAGGCGGCGAGCCGGTCGGTTACCGTTCTTCCGTTGGGCGCCTGGTGCACCGGCCAGAGCGAGATGCGCGGTTTGCCCCAGAGGTTCACCTCGGGTGCGCGGCTGTTCGCCGTCAGGAAGAACCGCGAACGCCGCATCCGGTTGATGTCCAAATTCAGCAGCCGCAGGCTCGGGTTGTCGGTGATCAGGCCTCGGGTGGCGGGCTGAAAGATGAACTCATCGACGTTCGCAAACAAACGGTCGCCATCCAGCCGGACCTGGGAAAGCCCGGAGCTGGAGAGGGAGCCGACGGTGCCCGCCCGGGAGCCGCCGGGCTCGATGCGTGGCGCGAGGAGATAAATGGCTTCCTTTTGTTGCGACGTGAGGTCGGGGCCAACCGGGCGTCCAGGCAGGCGCTGCGGGAAGAGGACGGGGCTCAATGCCGTGGTGAAGGGATGTCCAGGGAACCGCTGGTATTCGTACTTCGCCGGTTGATAGAGCCCGTACTTCAGATCCTGGATCGAGATCGCACGGGGAGTATCCCACGGAGTTGGTTCGGAGGAGGTGTTGACGTTAAGCTTTGAAGTCTCGTCCTCGGTCCAGAAGGCAATCCGTCCCGTGATTGGATTCTTGCGGCTCGGCTTCACGGCATCCGGCGCGCTGTCCCATGTGGCGGTGCGGCCGTCATCGGCGATTCCGGTCGGAACCGTCAGCGTGCCGTCCTTGAGTACATAGATCCAGGCCACCGGCATCGGTGCCGGGTTTGCGGTCTTATCCGCTCCGGGCGGGACCGTTGGATCGTAGTCTGCAGAAATCTGCGGCTGCCCTTCGGCAAGTGAACCGCCGTAACCCGGCGGGTTCTGGATGTTGAATCCCTCCACCTGGTTTAGCGCCAGCGGATCGAGGATCGGGTACGCGGCGCGGTACTTTCTGCCTTCACGAACAATCGAGCCGGTTTCATCGGCGACAAGGACAGGGCTGTTCAGATCGGTAAACAGCGCAGTTTTTGACGGCCAATCCTCCGGTACCTCCTGCCCGCCGGGACCGGCCTCCTTACTGGGGATGAAGCCGGAGTTCCCGTCGAGCACCATGTCGCGCGCGGAGTAGAGCTTATAATAGCGCGTGAGGTTTCCCTTGTCGTCCCAGGTCCGGATCATTCCGGGTTGAGAAGCCCATGTCTGCCGGATCTCCGAGCCGCCCTCCTCCGCAGGAACCGTGCTTCGGGTGGCATCGGCAATCTGGCCGAGAACGACGTTGTTTGCCGAGGAGACCAGCTGCTTGACGGTGATGCTGCTTTCGTACGTGCGCGCGGACTGCATTTCCGTCTGTGAACTGCTCAGGAACGCAACCGTCACCGCCGAGACGAGGACCAGGAATGAGAGGACAACAACGAGCGCAACGCCGCTCTGGGAAGAGGTGCGGATATTCACGGGGGGGGGAGAGAGGGGTTAGAACTTCTGCTCGCGGCTCCACTTTGCGCCGCGAATAACTACGTTGGTCGAAAAGATGCGGTAGCTCGTTCCGCGTTTGATCAGCTGGTTTTCAAGAGAGCCCGAGTCGCCGGAGAGGAGCAGATCCTTGCTATAATCCCCGCTGCTGCGAAAGCGGCTCTCGAGATCGAAGGGGTCGGGGGTGCTCTCGCTCAACGAAAGACGCTGAGCAGAGATCTCATCAATGGCCACCATCGTGACCTGGAGCAGGGGAGGGAGCTGCCCCACCGGGTTCAGCCGCTCGTCCCGGGCGCTGCCGCCAATGACGGGGGACGAATCATAAAGATAATCCGGCGCAAGCGGGGACCGGTCGCCCGTTTCGTTAAACTCCTTCTCATCCTCGCGCCCAAGCCTGGGGGTGATGATCAAAGCGATTACATTCTCCGCCGCGACTCGTACCGGGGCGTTGGAGCCGGAAAGGCTTTCCTGGTACCACTCTTTGCCGACATAGGTACGCGCCCGCAGCAGGCTACCCGCGAGACCGGAGGTCCTCGAGTAGATCCGATTTTGCTCCGCCGGCTGCCGCAGTTCCATCAGCCGATGACGATAACGCCTGGGCACGATGGAATCGGTCAGGAACTCGGGCCGGAAAGCCAGATCGTCACCGTACTCGAGATAATACCCCCAGGTGCAGAGCAGGTTCTCAAAGCCGTGGTACTTCGCATTTTCCACCTCACCCAACGGTGCCTGGAAGAAGACGGAGTGGGTGAGGCGGGGACGGGCGCCGCCCCCGCCGAGGATGTCATTGGCCGGCCCGGAGATAAAACGCAGATCCGAACGGCGATCGTACCGGGTTGGGTTTACCGGATTATCATAGTCCCAGTACGTGTTGAGCGTCGCTTGGGCAAGCCGGGTGGTCATGGCTTCGAACGCGGCGCGGGTTTCACGGAATTGCTCCACCTTCCCGCTGGCCCGGCGCCAGATCTGGTTTGCCTGGCTGGTGATCCCCACCATCAGCACCACCAGCAGGGCGAGCACTGCCGTGGAGACCATCATTTCCACCATGGTGAAGCCAGCCCGGTTTCCGGGCCGCCCTGTACGCATCAGCTGCCGGCTCATAGACTCTTCTCCTCCTTCGAGTACCCGTTGCGTGTCACCACCGCCGAGTAGGTAGTCAGGGCCAGGCCGCGTTTGCGGGCATCGGCGCTGTCCCAGAGCTGGTTCTCATCCTCCTTCAGCTCCACCCCTGCCGGATTGTTCGCGATCTGGATTACCAGAAAGGTTGTCTCCTTTGGACTATAGCGGGTTTGTCCCGGCAAACCGGTCTCCGACTCCCCGGGCATGGTACCGCGGACCCGGGCCTGATAGATGATCCTCAAGGATTCCTCCGCAGTCGGTTTGCCATCCTCGGCCACCCGCACCTCATTGCCTTGATCATCAAAATAGCGGATTGGCAGGATGAAATACCCGCCGGCTCCACCGCTCGGCACCAGGCGGTGGAAGTCCGCCTGCTCCATATCGGTCACCACACGTTGATAGATTTGAGCGCCCACCGAAGCGTCAATCGCACTTCGGAAGTTACTCAATCCAACAGGAAGCAAGCCCATTAGCGCCACGAGGGCAAAAGCCACGACGCCAAGTGCAAGCACAGTCTCGACGAGGCTGAAGCCTCGCGGTCTCAGGGGGGAGCGCATATACAATGTGAATGCGTCCCCAGAATGTCGCACGCAGGTTGGAAATCAAGACGCGAATGAGGTGCTCTGGATTCTCTCCTCAGCAGCAGGAAGATTTAGTAATGTCAGCATAGCTTCCCATTTCCTTCCTGAAGTCCGTGAAACCGACGGTATTCGCTTCTCGGTAAGCTTCTGGCTGGGAAGGAGATCACCCCATTTTGTACTGATTTTTTGAGAGTAGGGTGGGGGGCGCTAGACCGCTGGCCTAGCTCTCCAACCTGAACAGACTTTCTACTTCCCGACTGAGACATGCTGAGTGCTGCTCTACAACTTGCCTCTCCCGGACCGAGAACCGTGCTCAATGAGCTTTTCCGCAAGAATATAAAGTATTGTTAAGCGTGCCCATCGCACGTAACCATTCTGCTCCCCCCCTGAAATCTCTACCTTGATAGTTGGTATCCATGGTCAGCGATCCCGTAGCCCAAGCCAGAGTGGCGGAAGAGTTCTTCACCATTCCGGACGTGCTGAGTGGCCCGCCGGCCGCTAGCTCTCCTCCGAGAGCGTGGCGCTTTCAGGAATTTTAAATATAATGCCATGAGCAAGATCTCAGTTTTGCTTGTTGAAGACCACGTCGTTGTTCGCCAGGGGCTGTGCGCTCTTTTGAGAGAGGCCGGCGATATCGAAGTGATCGGAGAAGCCGACACCGGGAGGCAAGGCGTCCAAATGGCCAAGCAGCTTCAACCGTGTGTTGTGGTGATGGATATCGCGATGCCACTGCTCAATGGGCTGGAAGCGGCGCGGATCATCGCACGGGAAGTGCCAAACACCCGTGTCCTGATGCTCTCCACCTACAGTGAGGATTCCTATGTGCGGCAGGTGATGGAAGCGGGAGCCGCCGGATACCTCGTCAAACACTCCGCTGCGGATGACCTGCTGACCGCCATTCGCGAGGTGCACCGCGGGAACGCCTTCTTCAGTCCCTCGATCGCCAAACGAATCCGCGACAGCTACCGTGACTCATTTATGCGGGGTGGTGCGGTCCGGAAGGATGTCGCACTGACCTCCCGGGAAGTGGAGGTGCTTCAGCTGATCGCCGAGGGGCATCCCAACAAGCAGACCGCGGATATGCTGGGGATCAGCATCAAAACAGTGGAGAAACATCGTCAGCAGCTCATGGACAAGCTGAACATCCATGACACCGCAGGGCTGACGCGGTACGCGATTTCCAAGAAGATAATCGAGGCCCACGTAGAGGGTGGAGCCTTGGAGGCGTAAGGGCGAAGCGATGTAGAGAAAGCCGGCGATAGGGCGGCCGCAAATCAGATCTCAGCCGCCGATGACCGGGCGCATGTGGAGTGCGGTGGCGAGTTTTACGAGGCACCGCTTTGGAGGGAGCTCGGTGTGCCTGCGGAGGGAACGCATGGTTCTTGCGGCGCAGGAACTTCGGATGTGAGCGGCGGGCTGGAGCGGCACTTCCTGTGAAACCGCGCTTTTCCTTTCGGTACGGTCCTCCCTACCTTTGCTCACCGCCTGCGCCCTCCCGCGCCTGCGGGACGGTGTCGCGCCCCACCTTCGCCCGCGCTTGCCACCGCACTCCACATGCGCCCCGTGGAGCCGCGTGGAATGGAAGCGGGAGAGACCTCAGAGCGCGATCTGCCCGGCACGCTCGCTTCGCGCTTTCACCTGCCCCGCTCGGCGGTTGACCTCAATCAACCGCCTGTCCGCGCCAGAAGCGTCGTGGGGCGGGAGCCGCAGGTTGAGCTGACGGTGCAGGGGCTGAAGCTGCTACAGGTGCGGGGGCAGCAGGAGCTTGTTCGATGGCAGCCAGGCCTGCCTGCGGAATCAGCGGATCCACTTTCGCCGCGACCATGTTTGTCGCCATCCGAAGTGCGGGAAGATTCACAGTGGCCGCGGAAAGAATACTCAGAATGCCATTCACCAGCCGCCGCGAATAGAGCCATTGCTCGTCGAACTTCAGGAGCATGTCGTCGAACTCTCCCACCGCCGTATCCAGTGTGCTAAAGGCGATGGCTAGGCGGCGTCCGAGATCCGGATAAATCTCCGTCCCGACAAATGCCGGCATCTCCTGCTCGACCAGCGCTCCCTCGTTATTGATCACGAAGCTCCCCATCACACCGGGGACATCTTTGAGGTTACGGAGGATCTGCTGCATATCAGGAAAGCTGTTTGGCGATGGTGGTGAGATTGGCCTTTGGTGTGGTGACCACCACGCTGCTCACACCGTCGCCGAGGAGGCAGAGGGTTTTCTGTTGTTTGCCGGAGAGCTGGATCTCCCGCAGGTTTTCGAGGCGCAGGCTGCTGCCGACCAGTTGCAGCAGACCGCAGACATAGGCAAAGCCGGCCTGCAGGTTTTCCGGATCGTCTCCCTTGCTGTCGAGAATGGTTCCTTCAGGGTCGGATTGCACAAAGCTGACGACTTCCGGGTCCGGACGTAATTCTTCAATGGGGTGCTTGGACATAGGAGCATGCGGCATGGCAACGACGGCTGGATAGTTCGGCTTCTCCTCGCCACCACCACCGCGTTCGGACAACTCATCCTCCCGCTGTGCGGCTTCGAGAAGAATACTCTGCCAGTGGCGCGAAACGGTTTCATCCACAGCGCGGACACCGTCCTCACAGGTGAAGGTGCCGTTCTTCCAGCTGAACATCTCAAACAGCGCGGCCTCACCCGTCAGTATGCCGACTGTGGCGTGCACGATCTGGCCACCGGCGAAGTAAATGCGGCCAGTGACAGAATTCGCATCCACCCGCACCGCCCGGGTGACCATGGTCAGGCACTGCATCTGGATCAGGTCCGGCAGTGTGGCGCCGAACATCTGCCCGGCGAAGCCATTCGACTCTGCGTGAGCGTGTGATTTCATAAGGTCTATACACTTTGAAAGGAGCATCCAACGAAGCCGGGTGCGTGAAGGAGGTGGAGAAAGGAATCGCTATGGCGCGTCACCAGTCCCGGTAGGGGCTGCGTGCCGCATGTGCCTCTTCCAAGGTGGACGTGGCATCACTCTCCATGCGCCCTCCCGGCGGTCGGCGGCGCGACCGCCCTACCGCGCGGGAGGGCAGGCGCACGTCAGTGCTTCCTTCTACTCCCGCCACGCTCACCCATTCCGATCTGCCGGTGTCCGTCCCTCAACCCTCAACTTTCAAAGGAGCCCGGGGAGGTAGGACCCCGGACTCCTCTCGGAGAAGCCTGTCTATGGAGAATTACTCAGCCTCAGACTAGCTCCACACTCTGCTGTACGGCGAGCGGTGACGGGCTCGGGTTCTGGAAAGACGGGTAGGCTTCGTTGCCATGTTCGCCCACATCCAGACCCTCTTCTTCTTCTTCCGCACTCACGCGGATACCCATGGTCAGCTTCAACACGAACCATAGTGCCAGGGAGCTGATAAAGCCGAAGGCACCCACCGAGAGCACACCCTTGAGCTGCACCACAAACTGCTCCATGCGGCTGAGGCCGGTGGCCAGAGCGGCGACGTCCGTTGCGACCTGATTGTCATAGAACAGGCCGAGAGCCAGCGTGCCCCATACACCGCAGACGAGGTGGACGCTGAGCGCGCCGACCGGATCGTCGATCTTGGCGCGATCAAACGCGAGCACCGCTACCACGACGAGCACACCGGCGATCAGGCCGATGATCGCTGCCGAGGCCAGGGAGACGAATGAGCAACCCGCGGTGATTCCGACGAGACCGGCGAGACAGCCGTTGAGGATCATCGAGAAGTCCGGCTTCTTGAGCAGGATCCAGGAAGCGATCATCGCTCCGATAGCGCCAGTCGCGGCGGCGAAATTCGTGGCCACGAGGATATGTGCGATTGCCGAACCGTTCATGGCAGCCATGGTGGAGCCAGGGTTGAATCCGAACCATCCAAGCCACAGGATGAGCACGCCGAGAGCGGCTGAAGTCATGTTATGCCCCGGGATCGGCTTGATACGGCCATTCGGGAGATATTTGCCAAGCCGCGGTCCGAGGACCAGCACACCAGCGAGAGCCGCCCAGCCGCCCATCGAGTGCACCGTGGTGGAGCCCGCAAAGTCGCGGAAGTTCATCGCGCTCAGGAAACCGCCGCCCCAGATCCAGTGACCGGTGATCGGGTAGATGAACGCCACGAGGAGGAAGCTGAAGATGAGGAACGAGCCGAACTTCACGCGCTCGGCCACTGCACCGGAAACGATCGTCGCAGCAGTCGCGGCAAAGACGAGCTGGAAGACGAACTTCGCAAGCAGCGGAATCGCCGTCCAGTTGACGGCACTGTAGTCGCCTTCGTACACCGCTGTGGAGAACGGGTTCATGGCCGCGTAATCCGCACCGAGAGCGGGAGAATTATCCGCACCGGACAGGAAGAAGAGCCCCTTCAATCCCATGAACGCATTGCCGTCTCCGAACATCAGTCCCCAGCCGATCGCCCAGAAGGAGATCGTTGCGATTGCGAAGACGACGAAGTTCTTCGCGAGGATATTCACGCAGTTCTTTGCGCGGCACAATCCACTCTCCAGGAGGGCGAACCCGGCATTCATGAAGAACACCAGGAAGGCACAGAGGAGTACCCAAACGGTGTCGAGACCGACCCGGAGATCGCTCTGCGCCTGGAGGATTGCAGCCGGATTGGGGGCGGCGGGAGCTGCTGCTGCGGTGGTTTCCTGACCGAATGCTAGCGCGGGGAGCGTCAAAGCGCCGGCCAGCAGGAGGAGCCTAAGCTGATTCTTTGTCATAGATGGTTCGGAGTTCAGATGGGCCGTGCTTCATCTGAACGAACACCGGACCTATCCCTGCCAAGTCACAGGCATTTGGTGTCAGTGACCAGCCCCGGTCCGGTGCTCAGCTCGCGCTGAAGCGATCAGCCGAGCGGCCTTTAGCATACACCTTGCCACGTGTCGTAAGTCGTTGATGCGCAGTGGTGTTGTGGGAATGTAAAGGATCGGGAAGGACTTGCGCTGTTTGAAATTGCACAGAAATCCGCGCGAAAAACGAAAGGCTGATCAAAAGGCGACAGCGGTTCGCTGAGAGTTAATAGTTGAGAGTATCGTGTTGAGAGCCGCGATCCGGCAGATCGGTACGGGTGAGCGTGGCGGTGCTTGAACAGAGCACTGACTGGCGACTGCCCACCCGGCGGTAGGGCGGTCGCGCCG
>CBINJX010000070.1:0-11009 GCA_966251085.1 uncultured Verrucomicrobiales bacterium | reverse complement strand
CGGCACCGGAGACTTCAGTGCCTCGATCGTCAGCGGCAGCACGATCGCTTCGGTGAAGATCATCGGTAATGTCGTGGGCGGCGACGGGGACAGCTCTGCGCTCATCCAGTCGGTCGGCGCGCTTGCGAAGCTTTCGATCACGGGCGACCTCGCCGGCGGCAAAGGAATCCAGAGCGGCTCTATTGTCGCGTTGGATATCTGGGAGGATGACGTCGCAGGCGATCTCGGCAAGATCAGCATCGGCGGTATTTTAAGGGCCGGTGAAGGCGCGGATTCAGGTCGGATCGCAGCCTTTGGAGATCTGAAGTCGCTCACCCTGGGAGGCATGGATGTGGGAACATTCACCTCGGGTGGTCCCGGCGACGGAAGCTGCATGGTGGTGACTGGCCTGGGCGCTGTTCACCAGGGCAATGTGGGCAAGATCGCAGTAGCCGGCAGCATGGACGGACAGGGCGACAACCATACCTTGCTGAAGATCCACGGCTCGCTCGACAGCCTCAGCGTCCGCGAAGGGATCTCGGATGGCGACATTCACATCGCCGGCAACCTCGGCAAACTCACCGTAGGCGTCTCCGGCAAGAAGGGTGTGCAGGCGGATCTGGAGAACGTGGTGCTGACTGCCGGTGGAATCGCTCCAGCCAACGCGAAGCTCGCGACCGCGATCGCGAACATCACCGTGAATGGAGATGTGACCAATTCGCAGATCCTCGCCGGTTATAACGTCGCCGGCGTAGGCACGAATGCGGATGCGCAGATCGGCACCGTGAAGGTCTCCGGCAATTGGGCTGCCAGCGATCTCGTCGCGGGCATCAACGCGGTGAACGGTGAGTTCGGTGATGGTGACGACGAGGTGATTGCAGGCGGCAGCGACGCCATTACTTCGCGCATTGCCAACGTGATCATCGGTGGCACTGTCTCCGGCACCGCCGATCCGACCAGCGATCATTTTGGCTTCGTGGCCGAACAGATCGTGAAGTTCAAATCCGGCAGTGCGACGCTTCCGGACGATGTAAAGGTCCGGCAGGTCACGACAGCTTAAATCCCCCGTTAGGTTTCCACTCCCAAACACCTCTTCCCTCATGTCTTCCCGTTTCAGCTCCTACCTGGAACTGCTCGAGTCCCGTATTGCACCCGCGGCAGTGGTGCACCCTCTCCCGGACATCGACGTGGGAGCCGGTCAGACTGGAACAATCGTGGATCTCTCGAAGCTGTTCGATTTCAGCGAGACGGGGAATCACGCGAACCGGACGCTGATCACGATCGAGACCAACTTCGATATCGATCCGAACCAGGATGGAATTCAGCCGGGGTACATTACGATCGAGCTGTTCGACGATGTTACGCCGCTCACCGTTCAGAACTTCCTCCGGTATGCGTTCAACCAGAACGCAGACGGAGACTATGACGGCACGTTCTTCCACCGCCTGGCGCAAGGCTTTGTCCTGCAGGGCGGCGGATACCAGTACGACGGCAAGGAAGTTGAGCACATCGACAATTTCCCGGAGGTGCATAACGAGTTTGATGCGTCTCGCTCGAATGTGCGCGGTACCCTTGCGCTGGCGAAAACCGGTCTGGGGCCAAACACAGGCACCAGCGAGTGGTTCATCAACCTGGCAGATAACGGGAGCAACTTGGACAACCAGAACGGTGGCTTCACCGTCTTTGGCCGGGTGCTCGATATGCCGGGTGTGGTGGATGGCATGGAGGTCGTGGACATGATCGCCCAGCTGCCGACTGTCACAGGAGTGGTCGGAAGTTTCCCGACGCCGGTTCAGGATTATGATGCTGAGGATGGGCTGAAGCCCGAGAACCTGATCACGATTAAAAATGTGACCGTGACTCCCTCGAGTGGCGGGAGTGCTGACGCGAGTGTCGTGGCGAAGTACAAGGTAGATGTTTCAGGGGCTCAGGGGCTCGTGAAGAACTACAGAATCGAGGGCACCAATCTGATCCTGGAGTATGAGCCGGGGAAAGCCGGCATCGCTGACATCAAGATAACGATCCCGGATGGAAACGGGGAGTTGGAAGAAAGCTTCTCGGTGAAGGTACAGCCGAACCTGATCACCAGCTTTGCAGCAAATGCGCTCCCCGGTGCATTGCTCCCGGGTGATGGCGGCAAGGTGAAGCTGAACCTCACCAATACCGGAGGCGGCTTCGCGGAGGGGGATGTGGAGGTAAGATTCTACTTTGCAAAAGCAGTGCTCGTGGGTGGGCAGTATCAGCCGGTGGACCCACTCGTACGGATGGAGGCAAACACAGCGACTGTGCCAGTGAAAATCGGCAGCGGCGATACCGTGACAGTTACTGTGCCGGTGCACGTTCCTTCCGAACTCGTGGTGGGCAATGATACGGTTTATCAGCTGTTTGCGGAAATCGTTCCGAAGAACGGCACGGTGCAAAACGAGTTGTACAGTGACGACAATGCCACGCTGCAGGCCGGCGGCACGCACCAGATCGTCAATGCCTTCGGCAATGTCGGCGACAAGAACAGGACGCTGACGTACACAGACGCGGATGGCGATCAGATCGTGCTAAAGCTGAAAGGCAAAGGCTACGGGCAGCTCTTCCTCCAGCCCGACGGGAAGATGGATATCCAGATCAACGGCACGGACGCCAAGACGAAGATCGTGGCGAAGAAGAACAATTCGGCTGCTCCCTTCGAGATGTCTGTCCGAAACATCGAAGCTTCTACCACAGTCGGCTCGGTGAACTTCGGACTGCTGGATGTGTCGGGCAACCTGGTGTTCGCCAACGGGGTAAAAAATCTAAAGGTGGGTAATGTCACCGGTCCGAGCACGATGAGCATCGGGTACATCCCGGGCTCGGAGAATACGCGCACGACGCTTTCGTTCGGCCGGGTGCAGGAGTTGAGTCTCGGTTCGACGATGCCGATCGCCTCACTGAAAGCGCTCGAGTGGCTGGATCGCACGGGGATTCAGGATTCCATCAATGCTCCATCCCTGCAGAGCCTGACCATCGGTTCTTCAAAGTCTGCGGTCCGGGGCGATCTCGAAGCCAGCGTGGATCTGTCGAGTTCCGCCACCGTGCAGAAGTTCACCGTCCATGGGATGCTGAACGATGCGACCGTTCGTATCTACGGCAATGTAGGAAAGGTTACGCTCGGCGGGATCAAGGACAGTGACTTCATCGTCGGAGCGAATGTGGTTCCCGATTCGCTCGAAGATTTTGCCGAGGACCGGACAGTCCGGAACTTCACGATCAAGGGCTTGGCAGGCGAGCAATTCAGCTTTGTGAACTCGACCGTGGCAGCAATCCGGTTCCTCAATCTGAACGTGGGCAATGCCATCGATAGCGCCAGCGAAGGCGACACATTTGGCGTGGTCGCCGACGTAATCAACAAGTACAGGAGCGCAGAGGAAGCTTCGAACAAGCCTCTGAAAACTCCCGGCGAATTCGATGAGCAGGGCAACTACGTGGTGAAAATCGTTTAAGGACGCGGACAGCGCTCTTCATCCAGTCAGCCTTCGATATTGAGGCGGCACTCTGCGGAATATCCACAACGCAGGTGCCGCCTCGATTTTTTTTGCGGCGGGCGAAAGTGGAAGAGCCGTCCCGGCTCTCCTTCACAATTAGCGGCGGGACGCCGCTGCCACTTTACCGCCACCCTCCGCCTCCGCCCGCGCCGAGAATCAGAGGCGGCACCTCCCTCGCCAGCTCGGAACCGAGCCGCCTCTACACACTTCGACTGCGCCTTATGCCAGGTGCAGCTGCGACTTCATCATGAGCATCAGCGCCTTGAGCGTGAGTTCACCGAGGAGGAACGGCTTCCCGACGAAATCATTGCCGCCGCGCATGTTCGACTGCACGCGGTTCTCGGCAGTCGTGAGGCCCGTGAGAAAAATCACCGGGGTATTCAGGTGCAGCGCCATGCCGCGAATCGAAGTGCACAGCTCAAACCCATCCATACCCGGCATGCTGACATCCAGGAAGATCAGGTCACACGGTGTCTCCACGAGATCGATGCTCGCCTGAGCCGGGTCGTGCATACACATGGTGCGAATGGAGGATGCTTCCATCGCGAGGCGGATGCATTCGCAGTTATCCGGGTCATCATCAACCGTGTAAACGACGGCAGTGGCGGGATCTTTCGCCTGGGCCAGATTAGGCAGCTTCGGCAGCGTCGTGAGGAACTCGACTCCCTGCTGCAGGGTGCGCAGCAGTGCCGGCGTGATCTGCTCGGGATATTGGAAAAGGTCTTGGGTCAGGCTGGCAAATGCGGCGCCGACCTGATGCGTTGCAGGCAGTCCGCAGGTCCGCGCCAACTCGGCATAAGCTTGAGCTTGTCCTGCGATCTCGGTCAGCAGGTGGATCTCCGAGGGGTTTTTCAGGAAAGCTTGAAACCCCTGCCGTATTGCCATGACCTGCTCGCCCGGATCGAACACTTCGCGCGGGGGTTGTGCATGGAGTGCATCTCCCACGCTGGCGGTGTTTCGCTGTAATTTCCGATTACCGCTCAGCATTTGCAACCGGGCTTCAGCCAGATGCGCGCTCAGCTCCCGGATCTGCTCCTGGGCAGCCTGGAGTTGCGCGCCAAGATCGATGGTTTCTTCGCGCTGCTTGTCGAGCCGCTCCGCGAGTTCCCTCCGTTCCTCTTCGCTCTGCATCAGGCGGGCGGCAAGATTCTGGATCTCAACCGTGCCGGTGACCGCCTCGGGATCGCCGCCCTCATAGGCGGTCAACTGCGCAAGCAATGCTCCGATCTGGGCTTCCATGGCCATGATGCTTTCGGAACTCTGCTGACGGATCAGGTCGCGCTCGCGGATGATTCGTTCGATCTGCTTGTGAGCGGCAGAGAGGGACATCATCGCTTCCTCCCGGCCATGCATCGCCATCTCGCGCTCCTGCTTTAACTGCTCAAGCTGGGCCTGCACGCTCGCCGTGCGCATCGTGGCGTCCTCCAGTGCACGCTGGATGACCGCTATCTGCTCCGCACGGTTATGTAACTGCTGCTGCAGCTCCGTGATTTCCTGTGTTGTCGAGCGATGACGTAATTCCACCCACTCGCGCTCCGCTTTCAGATCGGCGATTTCCTGTCGAGCCGTCTGCAGCTCGGCAGCAGTCGCCTCATCCGGATTCCCTCGGATCTCCTCGATGAGACTATCCTTCGCAGCGCTTTCCGAGCGAGCCTCGTCGCGCTCACGCGTGAGTTGCTCGATCTGCTCGCGTGCGTCCGCCAGTGCGGTCACTTGCGCATCGCCGGCTTCGAGAGCCGCTGTTTTTTCCTCCGTAAGGTTGGTGATCGTGGCTCGAAGCTGCTCGATTTCGGCAGCGGCTTCTTCGGCCTGCCGCTGCGCGGCATCCCGCTCTTCCCGGGCGACTGCCAGTTCAGCGGGATCAGCGCCTTCCGCACGCAATTCCGCTACCGTCTTTTCGGCAGTATCGAGCTGATCCTGAAGATCGCTGATTCGGTCTTCTGAAGATGCGAGCTTCTGGAGAAGTTCATTGTTCTGCGCCTGGGCGCCATCACGTGCCTGTCGAACCGAGGTAAGCTGGCGCTGTATTTCCGTCAGGCGCCGGTTCGTGTCGCTGAGAGAGCGATTCAATGCCTCCACCTGCCGCTGCGCGTCCTCCTTGAGCCGGAGCGTATCCTCACGCTGGCGGCTCGCATCATCCTTTGCGCGCATCACCTCGTCACGCTGCCGCTGCGCATCGCTGAGTTCGCGTTGGGCTGTCAGGAGGCGCGCCTGAGCTTCATTCGCCACCCGTCCGAGCCGCTCCGCCTCCGCGAGGGCGTTATCCCGTTCGCGGATGATCGAGGTGATCTCCACGAAATGCGCGCGAAGCTCCTCATTCTGGCGTCGGGACTGCTCCAGCTGAGCGGTCAGGCGGTCACGCTCGGTCTCCGCCTGCAGCACTTGGCTACGAGCCTCCCGGGCACTAGCCTGAAGTTGTTCGATGAGCACACGGAGATCCCGCGTAGGGTCCATGTCTCCACTGAGAGCGTTCACAGGAAGATGGGTAATCGGCGCCGGGCCGCGCCGCTCGATGGCGGGCGTGTAGTCGAAGTCGGTGATCTTCGGATTTGTTTGTGACATGGGCTGCGCCTGGGAGGGCGGGCAGAACGCACGCTCTGGCGCTGACATATGCCAGCAAGGGATGTGCCCCGGCAGGAAACCCTCGGCTTTTTCCAACGAATATCACTCACGCAACATCCACTCATCGTTGTGAGATCGTTTATACTGCTCGCCACAAGCATCCACTCTCATGCGGGCGATTTCGCCTTCTCAGGTTCGAGATGGATTTTGCAATCAAACACCGGCTACTCGGAAGCCCTCCTCCTCCAGCAGAGCCCGGATTTTCGGCGCCTGGTCTCCCTGGATTTCGATAGTTCGATCCCGCACCGTTCCACCAGTTCCGCAGGCATTGCGCAGTTTCCTCGCCAATTCATCGATCAGCTCCTCCGTGATCTGCGGGGCGAAATCATGAACAACGATCACCGTCTTTCCGCCACGGTGCGCCTTTTCCTTCCGGAGCACCACGCGCCCGAGCTTTGATGGCCGCGATGTTTCCTTAACTTCGGGCTCCACCTGCTCGGGCCCCGCAGGCAACCCGGAGATCGAGAGAGCGGCAAACGCCTGGTTGATTCCCGATTGGGTGGGGTTCGTATCAATACGCGATTTCTTGGCGGCCATTGGGAAGTGGATAGTTGAGGGTTGAGAGTTGAGAGCCCCGCACCGGCGGATCAGGACATCACAACGAGCGGTGCCGGAACGGATTACTGATTACTGAGCACTTTTTTCCCGCCTTCGCGCTCCGCTCGTTGGTTGCTCATACCCTACATCAGGTTCGCCGCCACTTCAGCCATCTCGCTGCGTTCACCCTTGAACAGGTTGATATGAGCCATGAAGCCTTGTCCCTGGAGGCGATTGCGGGCGTACACGAGGCCGTTCGTGTGCGCATCGACATATGGATTATCAATCTGCCCGAGATCACCAATCAGGATCATCTTACTCCCCTTTCCCATCCGGGTGACGAGGGTCTTGGCTTCATGAGGCGTGAGTTGTTGCGCCTCGTCGACAATAAAGATCGCCCGAGGAATGGAGCGTCCGCGAATGTGTGTGATCGCCTCGATCTCCAGCAGGCCGGAGTTGAGCAGCGGCTCATAGGGGCGCGCTGGCTTGCTGCCATTTGCGCCGGCTTCCGACACCGGCGTGGAAGTCTTGCGTGAACTCTGTTTTTTCTTCTCGAATTTCTCGGGCTTGCGCGGCTTTGCGAGCAGTTGTTCGAGCGCGTCATAGGCCGGCTGCACCCACGGCTGCATCTTCTCCTCCAGCCGTCCCGGCAGAAAACCGATGTCCCGCCCTGTAGGCATGATCACACGGGTGATGAGCATCTTTTCGTACTCGCCGCTCTGGACCTGCTCTAGCGCAGCGCCGACCGAAAGAAGCGTCTTACCGGTGCCGGCTTTTCCATAGACAGTTACCAGCGTGATCTCCGGATCGTACAATGCATCGAGCAGGAATCGCTGGCCGAGATTGAGCGCCTGCAGGGTACGTCCGCCGCGGATCACAATATGGTCACGCCTCAACGTGCGAAACTCGCCCCTGCCAACATGCCGGGCCGGTACGCCGTGACTCGGTTCGGCGATGTTGCGGAGCAGCACATACTGGTTAGACAGAAACTCGTTTGCCGACTCCGCAAGAGTAATCTCCTCCTGGCTCGCAAAAGCCTGCAGTTTATGGCCCTCGATATCCACCATGGCGTACTCCTCGGTGCTGCAGCTCCGCTGTGTGCGCGGGATATCGTGATCATCCACACGATCCGTCCGGTAATCCTGCGCATCCAGCCCCAGGGCTTTTGCCTTGAGCTGAAGGTTCAGATCCTTTGAGACGAGAATCGTGGGTTCGGGATGCGTGTCCGCCAGGTACGCCGCGCTCGCGAGAATTCGATGATCGGTTAGAGCGAGATCGGGGAAAAGAGCGCGCACTGCCTGAAAACGCGGTGATTCGCTGAGGAGATGCCAGGCATCCTGTTTGTATTTCACCGCGGGATTGACGCAGACATGTAACCGGCCGCCGTTCTCCAACTGCACACCGCGGCGAATCTCCTGCGACGTCGGGAACCGCTCGCTCAGCCGCCGGTGCACCTCGCGTGCATTCGCACCGCGGGTGGTCGATTCGGACTTAAATCTGTCCAGCTCCTCCAGCACTTCGATGGGGATCCACACCACATTATCCTGAAAGCGGAACATCGCCTGGGGGTCATGAAGGACGACATTAGTGTCGAGAACGTAATGCTTCACTTTAGATGTATCGGGCGCTTGAAACTGCATGGCGGTTCAGTTTTGGGAGACGGTTGGGGAAGCAACTGCCGCCGGCCCGAGCCAGCGGACAGTCAGGAGCGTGAGATCATCGGCCTGTTCGTGTTCCGCACCAAACGCGCGCACATCCTGGACCACGGCGCGGGTGAGCTGCTCAGCCGGCATGCCTGCCAGCGGTTCCAGCACTCGCTGGAGCCGGCCTGCAGTATAAAATTGCTCCCCCGGGCTGAGCGCCTCGGTAATGCCATCCGTAAAGAAAACGAGTGTATCGCCTGGCTCGAGCTTATATCGCACGGCTTGATAGGGCACACCTCTCCATGCGCCTAACGCAATCCCGGAGCGACCATCGAGCGGTTTCACTTCATGCCCCACGGCGACCCGGAATGGCGCCGGATGTCCCGCATTGCAGATCTCGACCTCCCCCGTGCGAACGTTCAGGAGTGCCAGCACGAGCGAGACAAACATCCCGCTGCTCGATTCCTTGCACAGCTCCTCATTCACCTTCGCGAGCATCTCCGCAGGCGATGAAGCACGGGCGGCATTGGCTTTCAGCAGGGTCTTCGAGACCGCCATGAAAAGCGCAGCAGGCACTCCTTTCCCTGCAACATCACCGATCAGTAGGCAGAGGCAGTCGGAGTCGATGAAGTAGAAGTCGTAGAAATCGCCTCCCACCGCGCGGGCAGGTTTCACGACGGCATGGATGTCGATTTCGGCACGATCCGGGAAAGCCGGAAAGCGCCGGGTCATCATGCTCATCTGAATCGATCTCGCGGCAGCCAATTCGCCCTCCAGCCGCTGCTGCATCGATGTCGTGTATTTTAACTCCTGCATCTGCATCCGCAGGTCACGTGTCATCTTGCGGAAGGCATTGGTCAGATGCCGCACTTCTTCCGTCCGTGCATAGATATCGAGCCGTTGATCGAGATTGCCACTCGATACCACCTGAGCCGCCCGGGCGAGCTGTGCGATCGGCCGGGCGATGGAGCGCGCCACGATGATAATCGCCACAAACAGTGCCGCGACTCCCAATCCGCCAATCAGCAATAGCTCCCTTTGTAACCGCATAGCCTCGGCGACGGCTTCCGCGTGTGGATACACGATTCCCAGGGAAAACTCGCCCCCTTGTACCGGCACATAGGCGATCCATGCATCCCGCCCGCCGGCGGGTTCGCGTGTGCGCATGATTCCTTCCGCTCCCGATAACATCTTCCGCGCAAGATCAGGATTCGCATCAAAGATGCTCGATTGCATGATCTTTCCCTTCTCGGGATAAGCAAGGAACTGGCCGGCCTGCGAGATGACAAAGGTATAACCGCTCTCACCGACCGTGAGCTGCTCGACCTCGGCCACGAGCTGGGAAAGCGCGATATCGATGGTAGCAATGCCCCAGAAATTACCATCCCGCCGGAATGGAACCGAGTAGGTGGTCATCACCGCATTTCCGCCACCGTCGTCAAAATAAGGTGCACTCCAGAGTGCCCGGTTTTCCTTTTTTGGCTCCGTGTACCAGGGCCAGCGGAAATAATCGTACTCAGGGTTCCCGAGCTGGACGAATTCGACGGCGTCCGCCTCTTTCCTGTAGAAATACGGTGCGTAATAACGTTCACCCCGGGCAAAACTCTCCGGTTCGAACGCAATGGCCGCGCCGTAGATCTCCGGGTTGCGCGCCACGGTATTACGAAGAAACGCCTCGAGTTTATCCTGAGTATCGAACGCGCCTGACTCCAACGCGACTGCGAGGCTTTCCGGAATTTTGGCAGCGCGTGAAAGGCTGCGATCGAGGCGCTCGGCATGCAATCTCGCCAGGCCCCGTGTGTACTGTCCGCTCTGCTCGAGAACGCTTTCGAAGCTATGTTGTGAAGCAATCCACACCACTCCGCCAAAGAGGAGCGCAGCGGGCAGGCCAACCCAAATGATCAAACGGGTGGAGAGCTTGACCTTCACAACGGAAGCCAGCGAGCAGGTTCAGCGCCCGTGGCAAATGGGAAAATCGAGGAAAATCTGTCCAAGAGGCGATGGCGAGTCACTGGCGATGGGACCATCTGCTCAGCGGCTCGCGTCATCATCATCGGCTCAAGCCGTCGCAGGCTCTCCACCGAGCCAGTCGAGCGCTTCCTCGCGAGAAGGCAGGATAGTCATGATCTGGCTGAAGCCGATCATGTCAAAAACCGTTCGTACCGCGGACGACATGTCGCACAGCACCATTTTTCCACCCGTGTTTCCCAGTTCCTTTGCAGCCACCAGGAATGCCTTGAGCCCCGCACTGTTCACGTAGTTCAGCGTGCTGCAGTCCACGCAAATCCGCTGTTCGCCCTTGGCAATTGCGCCCATGAGACGAGCCTCGAACTGTGGTGCCGAAACAGTGTCCAACTGTCCCTGCACCACAAGGATGAGAGCCTCCGCCTGTCTGGTTTCATGGATCTGCATGGGTAGAGCCGGAAGGAATCTGCGCCGGAGCTTAACGCATTCTTTTCCGCACCGTGAGAAGATTTTTATTATTCTCGCGCCGGTATTCCACATGGTCCATGAGGCTCCGGACAATGTGAATCCCCAAACCTCCCAGCGGGCGCTGCTCCAGAGGGGCGCTCAGGTCCGGTGGTGGCATATTGAGCGGATCAAAGGGACGGCCGCTGTCCGATACAGTCGCACAAGCTTCTCCCTCAGTGACGTCGATCCGAATTGTAACCTCCTGTCCGACAGGATCATCAAATCCATGAAGGATCACATT
>CBINJX010000069.1:0-11055 GCA_966251085.1 uncultured Verrucomicrobiales bacterium | reverse complement strand
AGGGTAGGAGGGTGTGCTTTCTGGTCTCCACATCCACCCCGGGCACGCTGGAAGCATGCCCCACTCTGCTGTCCGCAGCTCCTCAGCGTAACTTTAACGGGGCGTGTATCTTTGGTTTTCACGCCGGTGTATTTTTTTGGGCGGAAATACTTTATTTATCTCAACTTAGTTCGTTGCCGGTTGCTAGGACTCACGTATTCTCGTGCCCCGTCCAGCCACCCCCAAGCTGCACGAACTGGCCGGCACCAGTCCTGAGTAGCTTGGAACCACCACAGTATGTTCAAGCTGCCTTTTTCCACGAACTTCCGTAAGATTCGCGAACGTCTTCGTTACATCGGATGTTGGATAAAAGCACGGTCCGCACCACCTCCAAGCCGGCGCGGGTTCCGGTTTGAGCCGCTGGAAAACCGAGTCCTTCTTTCCGCTTCACCGACTCCAGAGCATCGAGCCTTTTCGCCGCAGACGGCTGTGGAGGTGCAGAGCGATACCTCGACGACTCGTCAGGGGGATGGACATGGCGATCTGGAGTATGTGCCGGCCACTGAGGATCTCTTCAGCGGCAGCTCCGATGACGTGGTGCAGGGCGTGGATCTGTTGCCGACGGAGTTTACGATCCTGAATCCGAAGGCGGAGTACAAGGTGGGCGATGTGCTCCAGGTCCGATGGACAGTGACGAACAATGGCGATGAGCCGATCAGCGGGCAGTGGTACGATGACTTGGTCCTATCGACGGACTCCGACCTGGTGTGGAACGCCGATGGCAGCCTGGGATTTGAACAGTCGAGCTTCAGCTCGGGAGCTCCCCTGGCTCCCGGCGCCAGCTATACCTTTGAGAGAACGATCACCCTCAACAAGTCTGGCGATCTTTACCTCGGGGTGGATGTCGATAGCGATAACGGGCTCTCCGAAGCGGATGAAACCAATAACGATCTGTCGGTGCAGATCACGGTGACCCAATCGAATGTGGACCTCGTGGCGGTCAATCCTGCTGTCACACCGGGAACCGCATCACCCGGGGAAGAGGTGACGGTGTCGTTCCGTGTCAATAACACAGGCACGGAAGCAACCGTGAGCAGTTCATTCTGGTCTGCTGTTTATCTTTCCACGGACAATGTCTTCGAGCCCTGGGCGGATCAATGGCTGGTCGATTTCAACCATAGCGGTTCCGTAGCCGCAGGCGATGGATATGATGTCACTGGGAACATTCAAATCCCGGACCTGCCGGGCGGTTCGTATTATCTCTTCTATAGCGCGGATGCGTACGGCGGTGAGATTGAACTCACCGAAAGCAACAACGTTGTCTCCGTCCCGATCACGATTACCGCTAGTAACGTCGATCTGAGCGTTACGCAGATCACCGCGCCCGGCAGTGCATCGCCGGGTGGAACGATCACGGTCAGCTACACGGTAACGAACAACGGCACGGCTTCCGCGAATGCGGATTGGACCGACCGGATCTGGCTCGTGGACGGATTCACGCGCTACCTGCTGGATACCGTGGACGCGTCGGAGTATTCGCCACTCGGCTCCGTGCCGCCGGGGAACGCCTACACGGTCACCCGCGAGGTCCCGATTCCGGTCTTCGTGAATCCCGGCAACCTCACCATCGAGGTGGTCACCGATAGCGACAATCAACAGGGGGAGGATGACGGCTCGAATAATACACTCACGAGGGGAATTGAAATCACTGACTCGTCGTTCGACCTGACTGTCTCGGATGTCATTGCGCCCTCCGACGCGGAGGGGACAGACGAAGTGACGGTGACGTGGACCGTGACCAACAACGGCCAGACCACGGTGACCACTCCATGGGTGGACAGGATCTGGCTCTCCACGGATGGCACCATGGCAGGCGCCTTCCGGATGCTCGCCGAGGAATACCATGACGGCACACTCCCGCTGGCAGGCAATGGAGGCGTTTACCACCGGCAGCGGATGATCCGGCTCAGCGCCCCGGTGCTTGTCTCCGAGGTGGAGGGGAATGACGCAATCGCCACGGCGAACGACATCTCTGGTAATTTCGCCGCCACTGGAAACAACCACCATTTCGCTGAGATCACCGGCGCGATCGACTTCTCCGGCGACCAGGACGTCTTCAAGTTCTATGCCTCCCCGGGCGATCTCATCACAATCGACCAGCTCGGGCTCTCCGGGCTCGATACTTTCGTTCGCCTGCTCGATGAGAATGGCCAGGAGTTGGCGTCGGATGACGACAGTGGCGACGGATTCAACTCGCGACTCACTTTTACCATTCCAGCCAATGGATACACCGGGGCGTATTATATTCGCGCGGAGGGACTCGGCAGCAATACCGGTGACTACCGGCTCACGGTAGATCTCGAGACGCCAAACTCCCTGAATGGCGCGCTGGCGGACGGGACCTACTACATCGTGGTGGAGACCGATCCGACTGGTCTGGTCCCTGAGACCGACGAGAACAACAACAGCGCGACAAGCGGGCCGATCAATTACATCCAGAGCACGGTTCCTGCGGATCTGATCGTGGATAGCGTGACTGCGCCCACTGAGATCGAGACGGGCCAGTTGATCACGATCAGCTGGACGGTGCGGAATCAAGGTGGGCGGAATGCGGAGGGGCCGTGGACTGACAGGGTATATCTCTCCCTGGACGGTACGCTCGATGGAGCGGATATCGAGTTGACCTCTGTTACCCGCGCCGCCGGAGCGTTGCTGGGAGGGGAGGGGACTTACACGGTTACTGAGTCTCTCCAGATCCCCGATGATCTCGCCCCGGGCAGCTACACGATCATCGTCGTGGCGGACGTGGATGGCGCGGTGATCGAAGGCGATGACGACAACAACATCGGTATCGCCTCACTGCTCGTACAGGCGACCGACCTGGTCGTTTCCGCCGGCTCCGTGACGCCCACCACGACGGCACTGGGTAGCTCGATCCACTACTCGTTCACGGTCCAGAACGCGGGTAACGTCACGATCAACAACGTCTGGTACGATGCGATCTATCTTTCCAGCGATCCATTCTTCGACGGTAACGATGTAGAACTCTCGGCACACTATAGCGGGGAGCATCTGCCGCTCGAGGGCGGAGCTTCGTTCACGGTCGAGGGAGACATCACTCTTCAGGAGTACCTCGCAGGCGGCGCCAAGTACGTCCTGTTTGTCACGGACGCGTATCAATACGTCTGGGAAACCGGTACGGCTCGCGAGGGGAACAACGTATATTCGGTCCCGGTGACAATTGCCGCGCCGGATCTGGTGGTGACCGACGCTACGGCTCCCACGAACGCTGTCTCGAATTCCACGATCGATATCTCCTGGACAGTCGAGAACCTGGGCAATGTGAATGCAAATGCCGGGTGGTACGACCGGGTATATCTCTCGGATGACCTGGTGCTGGACAGCGGCGATCAGCACCTGAGCGGTTACTATCAAGGGAGCCGTGTGCCCTTGCAGCATGCTGGTGATCCTTCACCGAATCCTGTCACCAGCTATACCCATACTGCCACGATAACGCTGCCATCGGCGGTCGGGACCAAGTACCTCCTCTTCTATACGGATGCTGACAAGTATCAGGGGGAGGTAGATGAGACGAACAACGTTTTCGCAAAGCAGATCACCCTGGAGGCGCCTGACCTGGTGCTGTCTGATCCGGTCGCGCCTCTTACGGCGACTGTGAATGGACAGCTCGAGCTGAGCTGGAAGGTCCGCAACGACGGCAGCGTTACGGCTCCCGCGGGCTGGTACGACTATGTGTATCTGTCGTCGGACCAGACCATCGGGAATGGCGACTCGGTAATTGCCTCCGCTTATACTGCGGACAAGTCGCCGCTTGCAGCCGGGGCAAGCTATCAGCAGAGCTCCACAGGTACGATCCCGAACGTCGCTCCGGGCCAGTATTACCTCATCTTCACGGCGGACGGTAGCGAGTATCAGGGCGAGACGAATGAGGCGAACAATCAGGTGGTCGTGCCGATCACAATCACCGCGCCGGATCTCGTCGTCGAGGACGCAACGGCGCCTGGATTCGCCATTCTTCGTGAGACGATTTCCCTTACCTATACGGTGAAGAACCAGGGGCAGGTCGCTGCCCCGGCGACATGGTACGATCGTATCTATCTCTCCACTACGCCGGGTGGAACCGATTACTACCTCGGTGAAGATTACGCAGGGGCTCATTCCCCGCTCGATGCGGGAGACAGCTTTACCGTGACGCGGGATGTCCAGATCCCGAACGTTCCGGCGGGTGAATACTACCTCGTCTTTGTCGCGGACGTTTATAACTACCAGGGCGAAGGTGATGAGACGAACAACACCTTCTCGGTTCCAATCACGCTCGGCTCTCCCGACCTGACCGCCTCGGAGTTGGACGCGCCGGCGACGGGTATCACCAACGGCGCAATCTCTGTCTCGTGGAAGGTCACCAACTCGGGTGAAACACAGGCGCCGGGCGACTGGTCGGATTACCTCTACATCTCCACCAGCCCGACCTTCGACATCAACACGGCAACCTTCGTTGGCTCGCGCTCGGCTGCCGCCGATTCGCCGCTGGCCGGAGGTGCGCATTACACGGCGACGAAGGACTTTACTCTGCCGCAGCTCGCTGCCGGTCAGTATTACCTGCATCTGGTCGCCGATGGTAATCAGGCACAGGGTGAGACGGATGAGACGAACAATGTCGTCACCGTTCCGATCACCATTGAGGTGCCGAACCTGACCGTCATCGATTCGGTCGTGCCACCGTCGCTCACAGTCGGCTCTACGGTTCCGCTCTCCTACACCGTCAAGAACACCGGCTCGGTCGCAGCGCCTGGTAAATGGTGGGACCGCATCTATATCTCCACCGATCAGACGCTCGGATCCGGAGATGCGTATCTGGCGGAAATCTATATTGATGAGCAGACCCCGCTCGCGGCGAACGGCGAGTACACCATCGAGCGGAACGTCACGATTCCGAACCTGCCGAACGGCAACTACTACGTGTTGTTCGTCACTGATTACTACGACTCACAGGGTGAGTCTGATTCGGCGGATAACGTGCATGCGGTGGCGGTAACGGTCGGCGCACCCGATCTGCAAATCACCGACTCGACATCTCCGGGCAACATCGTCATCGGCCAGAATGTCACGGTGAACTACACCGTGAAGAACACGGGGCTCGGTGCAGCCACACAGAACTGGTGGGATCGGATCTACTTCTCCACGGATGGGACGCTCGGCGCAGGCGATCAGCTTCTCTCCGAGTTGTTCATCAACGACCAGACTCCGCTCGCGGTGAATGGTGAGTACAATGTCGATCAGACATTCACGGTTCCCAACCTGCCGACCGGTGGCGGGTTCCTGATCATCGTCACCGACAGCTCGACCAATCAGCTGGAAACAGACGACACGAACAACGTCCGTGTCGTGCCGGTCTCGGTCAGCTCTCCCGACCTCGCGGTGGAGACTGTCACCGGCCCTGCCACCGGTCTGCTCGGCGGCAGCGTGGACGTGAGCTGGACGGTGCGGAACATCGGCGACTCGGCGGCGAATGCGGTCTGGTCTGATCGCATCTATCTCTCCCGCACTCCGTCCATTACGGGGGACTCCCTCCTGCTTAAGACCGTCTCGCCTGCTAATAGCGGAGCTCTGTCGCCGAACGGCAGCTATACCCAGACCGTCAGCGTCGATCTGCCGCTGGGACTCGAGTACGGCGAGGGCGACTACTATTTCATCGTCCAGACGGACGTGGGCGGAACGCAGGTGGAATCCACTGACGTCAACAACACGCTGGCCTCCACGGCGACCACTGCGCTGAGCTATCCGCCGCTTCCGGATCTGCGTGTTGATTCCGTGACCGCTCCGCTCACCGCACAGCCAGGCCGCACACTCACGGTGAACTGGACGGTGTCGAACGTCGGCGAACTCGCCGCGAGCGGCGAGTGGGTGGACCGGATTTACATCAGCACCAACGGCACGCTCACTGGCGCGACGTTGCTAACCTCGGTGACTCGCACCGGTGGACTTGCCAAGGATGGCAGCTACAACGGCTCGAAGGACATCGTGATGCCGGACATCGCGGATGGCACGTACACCATCTTCGTGGTGACCGATGCGGGGACCGCTGTTTTTGAGAAGGGGCGTGAGGCGAATAACACGCTGCTCGCGGGCAACACCACCGTTGTCGGTCGCCCCGATCTCACATCGACAATTCTCACTTCGCAGGCGAATGCGGTATCGGGCGATCCGATCACCGTGCAGTGGAAGGTGCGCAATAACGGCACCGGCACCGCCTACGGTGAGTGGGTGGACCGTTTCTATCTCTCCACGAATGCAAACGGCACCGGCAGCGACATCCTGCTCGGTGAATATGCGCACACCGGGCCGCTGGATTCTGCTGCGGAGTACATTCGCGACATCGAGCTGACGCTCCCGCTGGAGGTTTCGGGCGACTGGTTCATTGTGGTCCGGACGGATGCGGGCGGACAGGTCAATGAGTTCTCCAACGAAGGGAACAACCTGACAACCTCGGCGCTCGAGATCGAACTCGCGCCTTACGCCGACTTGGTGGTTTCGAACGTCACGGCACCGGAACTGACCATTGCCGATCCCGCCCGGATCACCGTGGGCTGGACGGTGACGAACCAGGGCACCGGTCCTGGCCGCACAGGTTCATGGACGGATCGTGTCATCGCGTCCCGTGATGGCATTCTCGGAAACAGTGACGACGTCGTCCTTGCGTCGTTTACACACGACGGGTTCCTCGCGGTGAACGGCTCGTACACGCGCACCGAGCAGATCACGACACCTCCGGGATTGGAGGGGCAGTTCAAGCTGTTTGTGGTCAGCGACGCGACGACGACTGTCTTCGAGAATTTCTCGGAGACGAACAATATCGGCGAAGCCGCCAACACGGTTTCCATCGCTCCGAAGCCGTACGCGGATCTCGTGGTGACTTCGGTTACTGCGCCGGTCTCGGGCAAGAGCGGCCAGATGGTTGAACTCTCCTGGACGATCAAGAACCAGGGCATTGGCGTGACCGACGTCCGCACATGGGCGGATGCAGTGTATCTCACCACCGATCCCACCGGTGCAACGGGCCGGCAATTCCTCGGTCTCTTCAGCCATAGCGGGGTGATCGGGGTGGATGGCACTTACTCGCGCACGGCGAATGTCGTGCTGCCGGAGGGAATCAGCGGAGACTATTATTTCGTGGTAGAGGCTGCGGCGCCGAGTGATAGCTACGGTTCACCGTACGAGTTCGCTTATCGTGGAAACAATGACACGATTTCCGCTTCGGTGCCTGTCACATTGACGGTTCCTCCGGACTTGGTGGTCACCAGCATTACTGCGCCGGGAACAGCACTGTCGGGCTCTAAGATCGATGTGACCTGGACTGTGACGAACAACGGCCAGGGTGATGCGAATGGTCTCTGGATCGACCGCGTATTCCTTCAGCCGGTGGATGGGCAAGGTGCTAACATCCCGCTCGGCTCCTTCATCTATTCGTCACCAGTTCAGGCGGGCATCAGCTATACCCGCTCGGAGCAGTTTCCGCTCCCGAGCACGCTGCAGGGCGTGTACCGCGTCGTGGTGGAGACGAATGACACGAACTCGCTCTACGAGCATGGGGCGACTGCAAACAACACGGTTGCTGACGATCAGGCAATCGTGGTGAGCCTCGCACCGAAGCCGGATCTTCAGGTGCAGACTGTCACCGCGCCGTCTCAGGTGAACGGCGGCGGCACACTGGCGCTCAGCTTTGTGATTCGCAATCAGGGCACTGCTCCGAGCAATCCCGGACGCTGGAAAGATCGTGTATTCCTGTCGGTCGATAACGAACTGAGTCAGGACGACTTCCTGATCGGCGAACTCAACAACATCTCGGCACTTGCTCCCGGCGAGACTTACCAATCGCAAACGGGCAGCATGGTTGTCCCGCGGTACTTCCGTGGGCCGGCCTTCATCATCGTCGTCACCGATGCAACGGACCGGGTGGATGAGTTCCCGAACGACGGCAACAACATCTTCGCGCAGGAGATCAATATCAACGGTATCCCGCCGGCGGATCTCGTCACGAGCGATGTACTGGCTCCGAGCCAGGTGTTCGATGGCAGCCAGATCGAGGTTCGCTTCAAGGTAACGAACAGCGGCATCGGTGAGACTGATCGCAACGGCTGGACAGATACCGTCTGGCTCACTCGCGATCGTACACGCGCACATCCTGCCGCCGGTGATATTCTCCTCGGCAGCTTCGGCCATAGCGGTTCACTAACAGTCGGGGCGAGCTATGAGCAGGTCGTCAACGTCAACATCCCGAATGGGATCAGCGGCGAGTGGTACATCATGCCATGGAGCGACGCCTACGACGCGGTGCTCGAGGATACGCTCGAAGCAAACATCAACCCCGACGATCCGAACCAGCTCGACAACAACAACTACAAGGCGCGGCCAATCACCGTTCTGCTCCGTGAGCAGCCGGTCGTTAAATATCCGGACCTCGTCGTAAACTCCGTCACTGCGCCATCGAGTGTGGCAGCGGGAACGGTGGTCAATGTGAAGTGGTCGGTGAAGAACCAGGGTGAAAATGCCGCCACGGGTTCGTGGACAGATGCCATTTACCTTTCGCAGACTCCAACGCTCGGGCCGGGTTCAAATGCGACGTTCCTCGGCTCGGTTCCGCGCGAGGGAACGCTCGACATCAACGGTACGTACAATGGCGAGGCGAGCTTCCTCCTCTCCCCGGCGGTTACGGGTCAGTACATCATTGTCGTTACTGGAAATGGCGTAAGTGAGGGGGCAGGGGAGGAGAACAATCTCCTCGCCACTCCGACTCTGGTGACCAGCAATCCGGCGGACCTGCAGGTCACGTCGGTGACTGTTCCCGCCGAGAACTTCTCCGGTGAGACCGCGACAATCCGCTGGACCGTGAAGAACAACGGTGCAGCCGTGTGGCAGGGGACCCGTTACTGGACGGACCGTGTTTACATTTCGCCGGATCCGGAGTTCATCGAGAGCCGCGCGACCAAGCTGGGTGACTTCGTTTACAGTCCGCAGCAGCCGCTCGGGGCAGGGGAAAGCTACACCCAGAGCATCCAGGTGACGCTGCCTCAGGGTATCGGCGGGCAGTATTACATCCACGTCCTGACGAACCTCGAAGGACGGCTCGACCGCGTGGATTCGGAGAACGACAAGAGCCGGGATTATTTCGGCACCCGCGTTTTCGAGAATCCTGCCAACAATCTCGGCAGCGCTTCCCTCCCGGTGACCTACCGCGAGGCCGATCTGCGCGTGACCGACCTTGTTCTCCCGGCGACGAATCCAGTCTCGGGTGAGAACATGGTGGTGAAGTACACGGTCACCAACATCGGCAACCGCGACACGCGTCAGCGTGCATGGGTGGATCGTGTCTTCCTCTCTCGTGATCCGTCCCTCGATGAGGGCGACCAGATGATTGGCTCTTTCGACCGTACCTCCGTTCTTGGTGCGGGTGCTTCGTACAATGCGGAGCTGGAAGTATCGCTGCCGGACGGTCTCTCGGGCACGTATTACGTCATCGTCTTCAGTGACGCGAACATCCTGGGCGACCTGCCGCCGGATGGACCCGGAACGCAGAATGAGCTTGGCGTAAATCCGTACTTTGCGCGCGTCGCCGAGTTCCAGGGTGAAGGCAACAATATCACCGTCGCACCGCTGACGGTGCAGGCAGCGCCGCCAGCGGACCTGAAGGTCACGCAGGTGACGGTGCTCCCACAGATCACTGCCGGTCAGTTCTTCGATCTGAGCTGGCGTGTAACCAACAACGGAACGGGGGCGACGTCCGCTCGCCAGACGCAGTGGGACGATCTCATCTACATCTCCCGCGATCAGTTCCTCGATCCGAACACGGACCGGTATCTCGGCAGTGTCAGCCATACCGGCGCACTGGCAGCGGGCGAAGGTTATGACGCATCCGGCAGCTTCCGTGTGCCGCGTGATCTCAGTGGGCCGTTCTACGTGTTCGTCGTTACCGACCCGGCGCGCTATACGCCGCGTGGGGAGGTCTTTGAAGGTAACGAGGTCAACAACGCGACCCCGACCGCGCAGCCGGTTATCATCAATCTGCCGCCACCTTCCGATCTGCAGGTGGATTCCATCGTTGTCCCGTCCACGGGACGCGTGAACGAGAAGGTGACGATTACCTGGACTGGCAGTAATCATGCCGATCCGGTGGCCGCAGGCACGTGGACAGACGCGGTGTATCTGTCGAAGGACGGAGTCTGGGATATCAACGACAAGCCGCTCGGCCGTGCGACGTTCACCGGTTCGCTGGCGAACGGTGAGACCTACACCCTCTCCCTCGAGGCGGTGCTCCCGCCGATGGAGCCGGGCAGTTATCGCATTATTGTTCGTCCGGACATCTTTAACGAGATCTACGAGGGCCCGAACGACGCGAACAACAAGACCGCATCCGCGGAGTCGATCACTGTCTCTGTCGATTCGTTGCAGCTCGGCGTACCGCTGAATACGACCCTCAGCACCGGCCAGGAGCGGCTCTATAAGATCAATTTGGCCGCGGGCCAGACCTTCCGTGTTCTTGTTTCCACGCCGGAAAGCGCCGCGGCAAATGAGGTGTATATCCGCCACAACGCGGTGCCGAACGGCATTGAGTTTGATGCTTCCTACGAAGGCGCACTGCAGGCCAATCAGATCGCGCTCATCCCAAGCACGGAAGCGGGGACGTATTATATCCTCGTCCGGGGTCAGTCCGAGCCGAGTGCCAACACGCCGGTAACGATCACGGCGGAACTGGTGCCGTTCTCGATCAGCAGCATTTCGCCCGACATTGGCGGTGACAGCAAATACGTCACCACCACGATCCGTGGTGCGCAGTTCAAGGAGGGGGCGATCGTGAAGCTCGTTCGCCCGGGCATCGCCGAGTTCGAGCCGGTGCGCTATGAAGTGGTGGACGGTACGAAGATCACTGCGGTCTTCGACTTCACCAATGCACCGCACGGTCTCTACGACGTGAAGGTCATCAATCCCGATGGTGAGACGGCGATCCTGCCTTACCGATATCTGGTCGAGCGTGCGATTGAACCCGATGTGACAGTCGGC
>CBINJX010000068.1:0-11155 GCA_966251085.1 uncultured Verrucomicrobiales bacterium | reverse complement strand
CTCAAACCGTATTGGTGCATGAGCTTGGCGACACGGTTCTCGGAGCAGTGCTGTCCTCTGGCCCGGAGCTCGTGAGTCATGCGCGGGCTGCCGTAGGCATGGGTGTGGCGGTGCTGATGGATTGTTTGGATCTCATCGAGCAGACGTCCATTGGCTTTTGCCCTGGAGGAAGCCGGACGCTCCTGAGCGGCAAGATAGCCGCTGCGGGAAACGCCCAGGGCATGGCAGAGCTCTGAGAGAGAAAACTGGTCCCGCATGGACTTAATCAGCGCATACCGCTCTGCGGGTCCTCTCCGAGTATGCTCAGTGCTTTTTTTAGGATCTCACGCTGGCGGCGCAGATAATCGACTTCCTTCTGCAGGCGGCGGATCTCGGCTGCCGCGTCGGCAACGGCCGCTGCCGCAGCGCCCGTTGCCGAGGGCCTGGTTGCGCCACTTGCGCAATGCATTCGGAGAGACTCCTAACTCAGCAGCCACCTGCTTTAGTGGTCTGCCACTGCTAAGCAGGAGATCCACCGCCTGCTGGCGGAACTCTGCATCGTAATTCATGGATGGTCTTGGCACGTTCTACTGGTCCTTTCCTTGACTGCGCTCCTCCTGTCCATCAATTCGGGGGAACCTCACCACCTTTCCCTTGTGCTCCGGGGTGCGTGGACGGCACGGCACCACATGCATTCCATAGTGGCGGCAGAACTCGGCCAGCTTTGGGTTTACTTCCGGATCAAACCAGTCGGCTTTGAGCACCGCCGCTTTGAGATTATCGACATTGAGCATCAGAGGCGCGCCACCAAAGCTGCGGATCGCGTTCTCCAAACAGCGAACAAAGGTCTCGGTGTCCTGCCGCAGAACCGCCTCGCTGTAGCCTTTGCGTGACCAACTCAACACCACCCGCAACACCCAGGTGCGCCGTCCCTTGCTGTCAGCGCTCTCGTAGATCGGCGCTCCCAGGCCAAAGTCCACCTGCGCCTCTTCTCCGGGCTGGCACTCCATGCGCCAGACCCGATCAGGGTGCCGCTCCTTAAGCTTACGCACAAAGCGCTGCACCGACTGGTACGAGTCGCTGAAGCCGTGGCTGGCTACCAGTTCCTGGTAAATACGCTGGGCACTCAGGCCCGTCTCAACCTGCTCCTCGATTATCGAAGCAAACTGCTCGCACCGACTCCTTCTCCCCGCGCCGATCCCGGCAATCGAAATGGCTGGTTTTGCTTCACCAGGCTCCTCAGGGCCGGTGATCGAAATGGCTGGTTTTGACGCTTCTGACGCGCCAATGCCGGTGATCAGAATGGCTGGTTTTGCGCGTAGGCGCAGATACCGACCCTCCGTCTCCCGATCAATCCCAAGCTCGCGGGCGATACGACGCCGCGACCAACCTCTCTCCTCTAAACTGTAAATGGTTGTTTGTAGGCTCACTTTGAGGACGTTCGACATGCCCCATTCCCTCCGCTTTCACGCAGGGGAAGGGAGCTGTTTTGCGCTCCAAAAAGTGGCTGGTTTTGACGCCCCTAATTTCGATTATTGCTGGCTGGTTTTGAGTGATCGCTGACAATCAGAGCGACCGTACAGCGACGAAGGTCGCCAGGGACTTGGGAGTATCCACCTGGTCGTTGAACCGCTGGGTAGCCGAAGCGAAAGCGGGCATTACTCCGAGCGACTCAAAGACATTGAGAGCCGAAAGTGCCGAGCAGTGCGAATTGCGGCGTTTAAGCCGAGTCGGCCATCATGGGCTCCTTTGGCACCTACCATTGCAGGGAATCGAATCGATCAACTTAAGTGCCAGCTTGTTCTCGTTTCGCTAAACCACCATCTTCGGGAGCTTCACCCCTTGGCGCCTTTGCGCATCTTCCACCCACTCTCGCGGCAGGTACAACCTGCCATAACACCGGGCAGCTTACCTGTGAAGTACAGAAGTGCAGACTCGCCGCTACCTGGCAGTTAGTCGTCTTACCCAAAGCTCCACAAGTACAGTCGGGCTACTCCGACTCAGTGCCTACATCGAAGCTCTTTACCTTGACATTAACAGTCCTGAGCATCTCCGCGAACTGAGGGTTCAAGTCCCTCGGGTGTTGTTCGTCTCCGACGTAATGTAGGAACCTGTGGCTCGTCATCGGCGGATTCCATACCTTGTACATGAATCGACGGTCCACTTTAACGGTAGCATCCGCGACGGTCTTGATCAGGCCCATTTCGGTCGAATTAAACCTTCCCGGGATGTTGAGTGCTTTCTTGAGAGTTTTGTCCCCAGGGTTGACCGAAAAATGCACTAGCTTAAGTTGGCCGTCGAACTTTCGCATCGGATAGCCGCAAGTATACTTCGGACGTGTGAGGTCAATCCTACCGATCGCTGGGGCGAGAACGATCGCTGATATTTTATTACTATTCGAATGCAGCGGCGGATCCCCATACACGCGGAATCTGGGATGTACCCCCAGGCGCTCGGCGTCGGCTTCTGTGGCGTCAACGAACCCGCGAGAATATGGCGGATCGCTCAATGCACTAAAAAATACTGAGGCCCCACGACTGTGTGTGATGAAGATGATCTCCTTTCCGTACGTTACGTTAAGCAGTTTCCTCAATCCCTTTGTCCCGGCGAGTTGACTATATCCGACTGCGTTGAACCAAATCTTCGGCACCCCAGCTGCCGTCCCCCTAAGCCCGTCCCAGTAGAACTCTACGACCCCGTCGCCCTGTTCTAAATCAATAGCCTTCTTGATTAATTCGTAAGGGCGATCAGCATCAGCCTCCGAATTGTTGAATCCGTGAACGAGAATAAAGATGCGCTTTTTATCACTGATGTAACGGCGGTACTCAGCCAATGCTGCCTTTTCGCCTTGTTCTAGTATCTTCTGTTTATCCGTGTCTTTGCCTGCTATCCGCTTGAGCGAGTAGGCGCCTCTATGAAACGCACTCGGGCGACGGAATGTGTCGGGCCACTTGGACGGGTAAAACGTGCCGTCCTGATCCACCCACACTTCCATAGTGCGGCCGACAACTCTATTTGGTTGGTCGGTCGTCGGGAGGCTATGATGAGCGCACCCTACTACAGCAAGGCAGATAAGAAGAAGAAGTTGTCGGAAAATCACTTTGGGTAGTTTGTTGCGAGGTGAAGTGCTCTGATATGCGTGCTTCTCGAGAGCAGAGAATCCCGTCTGCGTTAGATAGGAGATTCGAATCATCGATTCTAAGAGGGGAGTTTACGGCCTTAATTCCGGCTGTAGCGGCGGAACTGCTCGTTGAGATAGGTCACGAGCTCCTGGAAGATCCAGTGTGGAGGGGAGTGCGGATCGCTCTGGTCGTGGAAGTAATGAGTCAGGGTGGGATGCGCCTTTTCGTTAAGTCCCCACTTGCCGCTCAGGTAGTGCTCTGCTCGGATGGTGCTATCCCGGAAATGTCTGTCGCCGAAAGCCTTCTTGATTCTGCAAAACTTGCTCTTTCCGGAGATGGTGTCTTCCTCATAACGGGTCCCGAATACTACTACGCCGTCTCGCCGTGCACGCTGCACGGCTTGTGACAGCTCCGTTCTAGAGATTCCCGGTGCGCTACTCGCTCCTGGCGTCAGACAGAGAATAGGGATACTTGGCTGCGCAACTACCGGCGCGATCACGCATTGCTGATCCATCATGGCGAGGGGCAGCGCGCCAGTGAGGCACATGCCAATGACAGCGACGCCACTACCGTTGTGGTGGTTGGCGATTCTCCAGCTTACCTGTTCGAGCCAAGAAACGATTGGTTGCCTTTGATTCCCACCCATGAAGACATTCCAATCGCGGCTGGTGGCAAGCTCAAGATTGTTCCGGACAAACGTCCCGAAATCGCTTCCACCGACAGGTCGCCCGAATAGTAGAGGTACGTAAACCGTGAAGCCTTGCTTGCTGAGGCGCTTTGCGAAATCCAGTGTATTTGCACTTAGGCGATCGTATTCATGCAGCACGAGGACGGGGCGGTTTGCCGCCGCACGTGCAGCCGGGCCGGAGGTCGGCGCGATGCAATAGACAGGCCGCTCTCCTGGTGGTTGCTGCCAAGGCGCCACGTTGAAGTCACTGAGTAGATTCTGGAAATGCTCCCGCGATGCAAGTCGCCTGTCGTGGCAGTGTTTCTGCGGCTGGTGCATGCCACAACAGGCGGTTAGGGTAAGGAGCGCCGCTGCAATGGCTGCGGAGAGCAGTATATTGCAGCCTTTCGGAAGTAGGTCGGTTCTCATCGTGCTGATAGCCTGAATTCCTGACGCTCCGCCTTTGTTCCGCGTACATAGCAGTCAGTGCTGAGTATTCGGCTGGTGTGCTCTCCCGCCCGAGGCGGTTGGTGAATCTGTGCGTCCACCTTGATAATTGGCGGTGTCAGTAGGTTTGCCATCCGGGGAGGTGGAGCATGCTCTGTGGCCCCGAGCAGTGCTTGTCCGCGAATGAGCCCTCCTTGCAACCTGCAGGTGATCCCTGACGGCAGGAGCGCGGCGAAGAATAATTCATTCACAGCAAAACCACCAGCTTCGAGGTAACAACATTCATCCATTCGCTTTCCTTTCTACAGCGGATTTCACGAAGGTGTTGCCTGATATCCGCAATGTGAGAACCAGGCTTTAGCATTCTCGGGAGTGATCTGACGAATTGCGTCACGGAAAGCCCGATGTAACGCTTCAGTAGTTCTCGCAGCAGCGCTGCGCAGCAGGTGCTTTACCTTTGCCCAACATTGCTCAATCGGATTGAGATCGGGCGAGTAGGCGGGCAGGTACATGACCCATGCACCTGCGGCTTCGATTGCTGAGAGTGCCTGCTCGTGGAAGTGGGTGGCGTTGTTATCCATAATGACCACATCTCCTCTGCGAAGTTCCGGCACCAGGCATTCCCGGACAAAGACGGCGAAAGCGGCTCCATCTATGGCCCCTTCCAGGACCATCGTCGCAATGAGTCCTTCAGGCGCAAGCGCTCCAATGATTGAATGTGCGGGCGGAGTGTTGCGCGGGATCTGCCCCTGAACGCGTTCTCCTCTAGGGGAACGTCCGTAGCGCAGTACCAGGTCTGTGTTGATGGCACTCTCATCAATGAAGATGAGCCGATGCAGATCCTCGTTTACTGCTTCAATCAGCTCCTTATACCAGGCCCGCTGCTGTGGATCCTGTTCACACGCAGAAAGAACCTTCTTTTTTTCGCGTCAGGCCCAGTCGGGCCAGCGCTCTGCACATGGTTGGGGGACTTACCTTCTGGTTATCGGAGCCCCGGATGCGCTCACAAAGCTTTTTCAGAGTCACATCGGGATTTCTGGCAACCGCCTCGCGCAGTTTTTCGAGCTGCTTTTCACCAAGCCGGCACTGCTGCCCGCCGCCATGCGGGAGAGGCGCAATACTCCCTCGCTCCCGACGCTGGCGCTGCAGCTTCTTGATCCAGGCATAGGTCACTCCAAAGACTCTCGCCACCTCATGACGCGACATCTCCCCACGTTCCACTGCCGCCATCACCTTCTCGCGTAAATCTAAAGAATACGCTTTCATTCCATAACTTCATCCCACTCAGGAAACACTCAACCGAAATCCGCTGTAAGGCTGCAACTGCGGCAGAGGCGACACTTTTCGTATCTCCTTCAAGGAGAGGCCGGATTATTCTCGCCGGGGGGCTATGAAGCGTCGTGTACGGGTCCGGAGCTGCTTGCCCCCGTTATGCGCATCGATTTCAAGGATAGCGCCTTCGAGTCGCGCTCCACCTTTAGGCATGGCCATTAACCTTAAACAGCGCGGGGCAGAACTCGGGATGCACCATCGGCCGGGTAACACGTCTGTCCTCGGCCGAAACGAGGTCGGTTTTAGCGGTGGCGTCTAGCAAATCCCGTTCGAAGTATTCTGTCTTTCCATTGTGCTATTTGACTTCGGCAGCTCACTTAACTAGCCAGACGGCTGCGCGCCCGACTTTTGCCTTCCATGAAACCCTCCCTCCTCCAGATTCAGCTCACGCTCTTTCTCCTCGTCACCCATATCACCATCGCCGAACCCCCGGATCGCCGAAGAGTATCCGATTCTTTGCCAGGTGATATCGATTACCGTCACCACATCCTTGCTGTTGATGAACATGGCTCTGCGATAGAGCCATTGGTGACAATTACCTCTCGAGGTCCTGATGGCACTCCCTCGAGTTGGAGAGTGAAGTATCGCGACTGGAAAACAGAAAATACACAGCAGGGAGATCAGAGGCGCTTTCGAATGGAGTTCAGCCGCTATATTGAATCTACGAGGGGAATCCCGGACGACTATACGCGAAAGACTGGCGCACCCGTGCCCGAGCGCGATGGAATTTTCGAAAATTACCGCAAACTCTACCGAGCAGGTAAGGTCAATCGCGTCGTTTTTTATATCCACGGCGGGATGAACAACGTCAAAGGTGCCGGTGAGAAGGCGTGTGAGCTCGCCCACGCAATGCTGGCGGACGGTATCTACCCAATCTGCATTGTCTGGAATTCGAATCTTTTCGATACTTACGGAGAGCATCTCTTCAGCGTGCGCGACGGACTTCGAAACACGCCTTGGGGATTGGTAACGCTGCCCGCTCAGCTCGTAGCTGATGTTGGATCAGCGGCGTCTCGTGCACCGCTCTCAGTGATGAAGCTGCTGCGAAACGACTTCAACCATCTCTTTCCCAATCAATTCAATCGCACACGCCAGGCACAGGCTCGCTACAATAACATGAAGAGCGCTTGCCGACTCGGAATTGACGGCAAGCCTGTTTGCAAGAGCCCGATCGTTGTCTCAGCAGCGCTGGATGAGACCAGTCCGTTCCAGAAGGCGGAAAATGTTGCTTCCTATGCCGCCTTCCTTGGGCCGAAGGTTGCGACCGTTCCTGTTATCGATACGCTTGGGACCAGCGCGTGGTTCAATATGCTGCGGCGCACCAGGGTTATGTTTGAGCGCGAAAGCTCGTTCGTGAACGAGAAGCTGAACGCTGAGCTTGGATACGAAGACCAGATCAAGCTTCGGTGGGCTTCGCGACAGGGCGCGCTGCGGGTCTTCTTCGATCTTGCTCAGAAGCAGCTCGCAGTGGTGCAGGGCAAATATCCGCCGGTAACGCTGATTGGTCACTCCATGGGAGCAATCGTATGCGGCGAAGTGCTAGCCCGCTATCGCGAGCTTCCTTTTGATAATGTTGTCTTCATGGCCGCAGCTTCGAGTGTTAATGACTTCAAGCTCAAGGTCGCGCCGTATCTAGAGCGGCAGACTGGCTGCCGCTTTTTCAACCTCTGTCTTGCCTCAGCAAACGAAACCGGTGAGCGCGAGCCGTTTGACTGGCTGGAGGTCGCTCCCCGCGGATCACTTTTAGTTTGGATCGACTCGCTCTTTGACAGCCCTATTGCGGAAGACGATCGGACAATGGGGCGTTTTGAGAATGCAATTCTCGCCACTGACTGGCTGCCAGGAAACGCGGCTACTCGCACGACCATCAAGGCTTTCGGGCGCAATCGCCATTTTCCGCTCTGCGACACGGCAGCAGTTCCCTTCCCCTATGACGCACGAAATGAGGCGAACCCAAGCTACCGCGGGCGACTTGTGGAACCGCAAAAGCATGGGAATTTTTCTAACTACGGTGCCTCAAAGGCGAAGAGTTATCGCTTCTGGCGGCCATATTTCTGGACAGCGGAGCCGATTGGTAGAACGAGTGTCACCTCTAAGACCAAGGCGCTTAAGCCTCTTTCGGTTGCGAAGCCGCAAACAGCAAAAGCCTCTGTGACGAAATCAAGCTTTCTTGGCCGGTTGTTCGCGCGCAAACGCGGAGCGGCGCATGCCCCTGCGGGCAAGGTGCATGCGGAACGCACGGCTGAGACGTCCCACAAGAGAGCCGCCAAAGTAGTTCCGCCGCGCGTGCTCTAACGCTGGTGAGCACTTCCCCTCGTGGATCTTGTGCCGCCTGCGAGCAGCGTCGAAATAGGAGTTCTCACCCGTTTGGGACACGAATGGTGCTGGGTGCTGTCGGTTTACGACCGCACCAGCCTCCAAAACACGTAAGGATGTTCGGAAAACGCAGAAGTCTCGCGTGATTGCCACCTATCCATGAAGATAATAATCCTTCACCTAATAACGTCAGCGGTTGCTGTCGCTACCCTCACTGCCTTCCAGGGATGTACGAGCGCAGGTTTCGGAGCGCACGCAGCCCTTGTGGTGCCCGCGCCATCTGGCTCGCCAGAAACTATTCCCGCTGCACCTCCATCAAGGGGAGTGCGGGTCACCTATTTTGGAACCAATAGCTACGTGTTGCAATCTCGCGACGGTACTGTGCTCGTGGACCCATACTTCTCAAGAGTTGGACCGCTCTGGGCACTGGCGCTAGGAAAACCGTTCTCGCCACATGCCGCCCGAATCGAAGAGGGTTTTCGTTACCTTCCTCCTCGCGCAGACCTTATCCTCGTCACGCATGCGCACTTTGATCACCTCGGTGATGTTCCGAAAGTGGCCACACGAACTGGCGCAGTAGTCGCACTTTCACCCACCGGCAGAAATCTGGCAATTGCGGCCGGAGCTAATAGGAAGCAACTCACACCCATGCTAGCTGGAGAACGACGATCCTTCGGCAAGATAAGTGTAACGGCTCTTGATGCAGATCATACGCGGGTGCTTGGGCGGGAGGTGTATCCTGGCACCCTCTCACGGCCGCCGGCGGAACCGCGTCGCATCAGCGACTGGGTAGTCGGTGAGCCCTTGGCGTGGCTGGTAGAGATGGGGGGTAAACGCATCTACATCGAATCAGGAGGAGTCAGAAAACTCCCCCCGACCGGAATTGGTCCAGTTGATCTTGCAATCATCGGGGTGCCGACGAAGGAATCGCTGCCACGGTTCCCCCGAGCAGTTCGTCTGTTGCAGCCGCGTTTTCTGCTGCCGAGTCATCAGGACGACTTCGGTAAACCGTTGGATCGCGGCTTTCATTTTAGCATTCCGTCAGACATGAAGGCTGTACGCCGCGCTCACGCCCAAGGGGCGCTGCCCGGTCAGCTCATTTTGCTGGACTACTACCGGCCTTGGCTGCTGCTCTAACCAGCTAAACGGGGGACGCCCATCAGAAACCCTTCACATCATACACTGGTCACGCTGGCGGTGTTGTCACCCAGCTTGTGCAAGGATCTGTCACTACCGGCGGAAAAGACGCAAAAAACCTCTTCTCCAACTTTAGAATCAAAACCCACCTAACGCTTATCATTCCGCAATTGGGAACGCATTGCGAATGTCGGATGAAGTCCAGTCGTGAGACACCCATGCATTCGCGCCCGACTCTGCCGCGTTAGGAGTGATCCGGGAGTAGGTAAACGGTCGAGGTGTATACGTGGCTGGGCCGTTCGGCTTTGTTGCGTGCCTTTCTCGGGCTAGGTCAATCGCGTTATCGAGATCCGAACTTTTGAACCAGTCATGGCTGCTTCTCATCCGCGCCAGAACGCTCGAGTGCACCTTCATCTTCCAGCCCTCGGAGCGCAGCGGCGTCAATGTGTAACGGCCCTCACTGTCCTTAACCCTAACGGCAGCATCTTTCCCGAAAACTTCGCCCCGCACGCGGTAGCTGCCTAGTCTCCAAATATCCTCTCTAACGAGATCGTGTCGCGGAGCAGCTGGGTCGCTGGAGACACGAAATCGTTTGCCGTATGGTCCAAGCAACCTCTCGCCGACACGCTCCAGCATCCAATTCATCGAGATACCTCCTAAATCCTTGGTGTCGGAGTGACCACCTCCAAGATCGGAGTGGTCCCCAACAAACCAAACGAACTCGTATTTCCGGGGCTGCCCGAAGCGAATATCTGGAAGCTGCGGCAGGAACGCCTGTCGCTGCTCGTCTAACGAGAGCGCAATATAACAGTTCTGGATGTATGGACCGAATGCCACCGGATGGAAATGGTGGCCGCGGTGTCGCGCATATTCGCCTTTATGTGACGTCGAGCGACTCAGTTTCCAGATATCACTGATCCGCCATGCGAGCGCATCCACTGGGTCCCAGAGCCCGAGCACGCTAATGTCAGGGCGATGAACCGAGTGCTCTGCCGAAGACCATGCGGTTTGGGAGTTGAGCGCCTGCCAGTATGCAGCACGCCAAGCGCTCGCTTCTTCGGCCGGTAATCCTCTCCACCGAGCAGCGGATCCGGATAGAAGAGGACGATCAGTGGCCTTGTTGGCTACTCGTTCGGCTGCGGAGGCTGCTCGCTTCAGTTGCTGGTAATGCTTTGCGGCAAGCTTCTCCGCCCGGCGTTGACGAGACGCGTTGGACTCCCCCGCGATCGGGTCCAAGATAGGAATACCAGCGTGGCCAAGCATTGTGGAGAGGACAAGCCCGGCATACGCACCGCGGCTGAACCCAAAGATGCTAATTTCATCCCCGTCTCGATAGTGCTCGGTGAGGAAGGCGATCGCCTCGCGGAGATTCTTCTGAAAACCAAACCCCATCCCGCCACCAACTGCTTTGCGCACTATACTGCCACTACTACCAAGCTCTCCTGTGCCCACTCCTTGGTCGTAGTAGCATAAAACATTCGGAGACACCTGAACCGCCGTGAGCTCGTACAGCCTCCGCACGTTCGTCGCATCGCTGAACTCATTTGCAGTACCGTCTAGGAAGACAACAAGCTGCCGCTTTCCCGGAAGCGTCGCTCCTGGCGTTAATGGTTTATGAGCCGCATTTGCATGCACCGTCCGCTGGTGCCCAGGCCCGACACAGCCAGAGAAAAAAAAGAGTGCTGCAAAGAAGAACAGCAAGCCACAGGGAAACATGGATGCGGTGTATCACAGGGGCAATGTATCGTCTATGCACCTCTGCAGATTACGACGAGCACGTTTGGATCCCGTCCGTGCCTCGGCGGGGGCTCCTGAAAGGTTCTCGTCCGAGTACGTGCATCGACTAAGGTTCGTGAGAAGCCGATGTCATTCCGGGCACAAGATCAGCAAAGGATCAGATCAATGCCTTTTTGCGAATCATACGTGCCCAGAAAAGACTGAGGGATACGGACGGCCTTTTCCTGAACGGATACACTTGACCATCCTTTCCGTGCATACAAAGTGCATATTGGTAGGAAAATCAGGCCTTCAACAGAGTAAACCTATGGGGTTCGAATCCCTCCCCATCCGCCATGCTCGTCGTACGGGAACGGTCCCCAAATTCTTGGAGAGCGAGCATTTACAACTAGGCTGATCTCCAGCCATGCGCCCCAGA
>CBINJX010000067.1:0-11169 GCA_966251085.1 uncultured Verrucomicrobiales bacterium | reverse complement strand
ATCACCGCGACGGAATAAAAATGGGAGAACTAGTCCCAGAGCGAGCCAAGAGCGAAAAGCTCAAGGAGATGGTGCGCAAAAGCGATGCACAGCAGAAAAAGGAAATTGAGCAGATGACCACCTGGCTGAAGCAGTGGCACCAAAAAGCTCCGGATGAGTACAAAAAGCCCGAGGAAGCAGAGAAGAAGATGGATAAAGAAATCGCCGAACTCAAGGAGGTAATGGGAGAGGAGTTCGACAAACTTTTCACAGAAAAATTTGCGCGTCATCACGTTGGCGCCATCGAGATGTCTCGCCTCGTATTGGACAAGGCAGAACACGATGAGGTAAAAGAGCTGGCGCGAAAGCTGATCGAGTCGCAGACAAAGCAGCGTAAGGAACTTCTCGAAATGCACGAGCGCAAAGAGAGCAAAACGGAGGAGAACTAATTACATAAGGCGCCGGCTATGAGCGATTCTAGATCGGAGGTCCTGGAAGGCTACGTGGTCGATATAGCGTGCCTCCGGCGCTACCCTCGCGACGAGCTGGTCGAACGGGCGCGCAAACATACAGTGGAGTGCGCAACGATGGGGCACTGCTTGGAAAGCGGTTACGGACTTGTCGGTGCAGACGGAGGGCTCGTACTCCTCGACACAAAGGCCACACCGCTTGTATTCGACGCTTTGCGTAGAGCCGCTCGACCAGGTGTGAGAGTGCGCGTGAGCCGTGAAATGGATGATGGCGAGATGAAAACCAAAGACGTACAACTCTCAGGATGAAAGACTTTGCGCACTAGGTTGCAGCCTTCGCAAAACCGATCGTTCAAACCACCCTCGGAACGACAGAGTAGGGAAACTGCCAGTTTCTTCCAACCGGAGGCAAAGTTTGTCATTCGCAGGCACCGCCTAGCACGGCTCTACATCCGTAGCCGGAAGTCGCCGCGGGCCGTGCGTCTTCAATGATCCGCGCAGGCGCTCTTTCAACCCTAGCTAACTTTCCTTTATGAAACGACCGCGACTCTCCTTTCACCTCAACCTTCTCATCCTGAAATGACTCGCACAGATATTGATGATGTCCCGTCGATTTGACGCGAAGAGGGTGACCTGGAGTCGGCTTTCGTCACCGACTGGCAGAGCGGCATCGTAATTGATTCGGGAGTGGAGACGGAGTTCTCCGGGCCGGACGACAGAAGGCCAATCATCGTGACCCTTGGGGCGTCCTATCAGTTTGGCCCCATGGCTGTTCTTTGATGTAAGCAGGACGATTTCTTGAGTCTTGTGCCCGCCGGGTGGGCTCTCCGTGCAGGTGGCGAAATCCGTACGCAGAGCTATTAGTACTTGAGACGGGAGCTGGAATTTCGGTTCTGTAGCCACATCTTCGCCAGGCTCTCCGCACTTCTGCACAATCCTCGCATCAACAGTTGTGAGTTCCTCCTTCGACATCTTGGAGTTTGTATTGAGAAGCGATTCGTTCCACTTATTATAATGAGCCTTATCGCGACGGTGGTAGGAGCCCTAATGATACTGATAGCACTCCGGGACGTGTTCCATCAGTTGGTTCATCCGAGCGGTATAGGGACTCTGAACCAAATGTTGGTGCGTGTCGTATGGTCACTTTTCCATAGCCTAGCGATCTGGTGGCCTGCGACTCTCACAATTGCGGGTCCTCTCGCATTCGTCTGTGTGATTGTGGCGTGGGCGGCGATGCTTTCTATTGGATGGGCCCTCATCTATTGGCCGCACCTTCCGGGCAGCTTCTTGTTTTCTCCTGGTCTTAGCGCCTCAGTGAACGGCGGCTTCCTGGATGCCCTCTACTTGTCGCTCGTGAGCCTAGCGACTTTGGGCTACGGCGATATTGTGCCGAAATCCACAGGGCTGCGGATGTTGGCACCTCTTGAGGCACTGGTTGGATTCGCACTCGTTAGTGCCGGCATCACTTGGCTACTTTCAATGTACCCCGCGATATCGCGTCAGAGAACGCTGGCACATTCGATTTGGCTGCTCAACGAAGCGCAAGAAAAAACCGAAGCTCCACTGGATGAGACTTCGGGGAAGATTTCCGCACAACTCCTATTCGCAATGGCATTACAGGTTTCATCGGTTCGGAGCGACTTTGCTCAGTTCCCGATTGTGTACTACTTCCATACCCGGAACCAGAAGGATGCTCTAGCTGCAGCTCTGCCGGTCCTGTTCCGCTTAGCAACTAAGGGACAAGCGTCCCCATTTGCGGAGCTGAGGCTTGCATCAAACATCCTGGCAAGGAGCATTGACGACTTGTCGGAGACAATTGCCGGGAAGTTTCTGTCGGTCCGTTCTGGACCGACGGAAGCAATCCTTATGCGATACGCTGAAGATCATCTCCATGTTGCCCGCGATAGCAACTTCGACATGACCGAAGAGAGCAAACGGCTTCATTAGATTGCATTCTTTGCATGTCCCGATCAGGTTACCACGTGCAGATCACGTTTTTACCTAGCCCTGGGGGCGCTAGTACATCTGCGTCATTCTTGGTCGCATTTTCGGAAGATAACAACCCGCAGGTAATAATCCACAACCTCCTGCGCACGTGTCGACGAGATGGTTCGCACGGCTAAAATAGATTCGCCATCTTACGGGACCGAATCAGACCTGAAACGGTCGCACTTATCCGTCGATCCAGAACCATAAACGGGCAATGAAAAACCAAAGAGCATCGGCAACTCAGCGCGATCCTGTCTGCGGCATGACTGTGACCTCCGAGGCCGCGGCCGGGAGTAGCGAGTTTAATGGGCAGACCTACTACTTCTGTTCAGCTCATTGTAAGCAGAAGTTCGATGCTGATCCCGCCTCATTTGTGAAAGGAGATCCGGGCTCGTCGACTGCTGTGGACAGAGGGCATAGGGGCGGGGCGCACGCCCCTGCGGGTTCTCATCACCATGAGCGAAGCGAACACGCGGAGCCAGGCGTGGAAGTCGCGTCGGGCGGTGCCTCGAAATTGGTAGACCGGCACGCTTCACACAATGGGCACGGCTCAGAAGCCGTTAAGCCTTCAACTGCCGCCAAATACTATTGCCCAATGTGTGAGGGGGTGGAGTCTGATCAGCCGGGCAACTGTCCAAAATGTGGCATGGCTTTGGAGCGGAACCCCGCGTGGAAAGCGCCGACCAAGAGAATCTATACCTGCCCGATGCATCCGCAGATCGAGCAGGATCATCCGGGTACGTGCGCGATATGTGGCATGGCGCTTGAGCTGAAGACGGTGAGCGAGGAACCGGAGGAAAATGAAGAACTGCGTGATATGACACGCCGGTTCTGGATCGGCGCGATTCTGACGCTGCCGGTCTTCCTTTTGGCGATGGGTCATTTGGTTCCTGGCGCTCCGCACTGGATGGGTGGCACAGCGTCGCGATGGGTTCAGTTCGTATTCACGACGCCGGTCGTTCTCTGGGCCGGATGGCCGTTCTTCGTCCGTGGCTGGCATTCAGTGGTGAATCGGCACCTGAACATGTTCACGCTCATAGCGATCGGTGTCGGTGCGGCCTATCTCTACAGCGCTGTTGCAATGTTGGCACCCGGGCTCTTCCCTGAGTCGATGCGGCACGGCGCTGGTATTGGAGTTTACTTTGAGGCGGCTGCCGTAATTGTCGTTTTGGTATTGCTGGGGCAGGTCTTGGAGCTTCGTGCCCGGAGTCGTACGGGAAGTGCGATTAGAGCACTTCTAAATCTTGCACCCGAGACCGCACGCGTCGTGGATGATGCAGGGGAGCGCGAAGTGCCATTGGATCAGGTGGAGGTAGGTATGAAGCTCCGTGTCCGGCCCGGTGAAAAGGTTCCCGTAGATGGGCTGATCCTTGAGGGAAAGTCGGCGGTGGACGAATCCATGCTCACAGGCGAGTCGATGCCGGTGCAAAAGGGTGAGGGAGATCCGGTGACCAGCGGCACCATCAACGGAACGGGCGGATTCATCATGAGTGCTGAGCGCATCGGCAGCGACACCATGCTGGCCCGCATCGTACAAATGGTCGCTGACGCCCAGCGTAGTCGCGCTCCGATTCAAGCGTTAGCTGACCGAGTATCAGGCTACTTCGTCCCAGCGGTAGTCCTCATTGCCGCGCTGACATTTGTACTGTGGCTCTGGTTCGGACCAGAACCGCGCCTGGCTTACGCGATCGTAAACGCAGTCGCTGTGCTCATCATCGCGTGCCCGTGTGCGCTCGGGCTTGCCACTCCCATGTCCATCATGGTCGGCGTCGGCCGCGGTGCGCAGGCCGGCGTTCTAATCAAAAACGCGGAAGCCATCGAGCGACTGGAGAAAGTGACCACTTTGATTGTCGATAAGACTGGCACCCTGACTGAGGGCAAACCTCGCCTGGTTGAAGTACGTCCTGCTGAAGGTATAAGTGAAGGGGATCTGCTGTCGTTGGCCGCTGCGGTTGAACAAGGAAGTGAACATCCTTTGGCTGCGGCCATCGTCGCGGGTGCCAAGGAACGGGGCGTCGCATTACCAGTCGCAAAGGACTTTGCTTCCAAGACTGGTGGCGGTGTGAGTGCAAACGTGGACGGACGCACAGTGCTCATTGGCACACCCAAATTCCTCAAAGGGCAAAGCATTCACGTCGCTGATGCGCTACTTGAGCAGGCGGAAGCGCTGCAGAAGCTTGGCCAGACGGTTGTATTCGTAGCTCTCGACGACCAGGCGGCCGGCGTAATTTCCGTCGCGGATCCCATCAAGTCTTCCACGCGCGAAGCCATTGAAGCACTTCATCGTCGCGGTCTGAAAATCGTGATGATGACCGGCGATAACCAGCATACAGCCGAAGCCGTCGCAAAACAGATCGGACTTGATCGGGTAGAAGCCGGCGTTGCACCGAGTGACAAACACGCCCGCGTCGAGTCACTGAAGGGGAGCGGCGACGTCGTCGCAATGGCGGGCGATGGAGTTAACGATGCACCGGCGCTGGCCGCGGCCGATGTCGGAATTGCGATGGGTACCGGGACAGACGTAGCGATTGAGAGCGCCGGGATAACCCTCCTAAAGGGGGACCTGCGGGGGATTGCTCGCGCTATCACGTTAAGCCGTACCGTGATGAGCAACATTCGTCAGAATCTGTTCTTCGCCTTCATCTACAACGCGCTGGGAGTGCCGATTGCAGCCGGACTCCTGTACCCGTTCTTTGGCATCCTGCTCAGCCCAATCATCGCTGGCGCAGCAATGAGCTTCAGCTCCGTCTCAGTGATCGCCAATGCGTTGCGTCTTCGAGCTGTGAACCTTGACCGGTAAGAGTCCCGCAGTTTGAAGCTGCTCTCGGAAAGGCCGCCCAAGTGCGGGATCGCTTACGTGGTTCTTCGCTCCGCACAACACCAAAGAAGAATGTCCCAACCTGTCTCTGGCAACACTCCTCCCACAGTTCTCAGAAGCGCTTTGTGCCTTTGCAAGCCATAGCTCCAAAGCGATTGCGATCGTGTCTGAAATTCCGGTTATTTTTTTGAGGGATTTGGAAAAGCACCTCGTTTACGTATGTGATGAAGGTATTATATGCAGCGCCAGCAGCTACTACTCTTTTTGAGGCGCAGCGGCGAACAATGCGTGAAGGCACCTGTCGGTTGAGGAGAGATGAGAACACTCACAGACCTGTGCCAGCGCCCTTGCCCGAAACTGGAGATCTCGCTCTATGAAGATAGAGCCTGAAGGGAGTGGGAAATCTTTCTGGCGAGGATCGGGGATGCGGCTCCTGCTTATCCTTTGCATCCTTCTCCCGTTGGTAATCCTGTTCTTGCTACCGGGTGGAGGGTTGTTGCAGAGCGGAATGCTTTTCTGGGTGGGTTTGTTGGTGTGTTTCTGGATGATCTGGATGTTCTTAGGGGAATCCAATCGAACGGCCACGAATACTCCACCTCCGCTGCCGACAACACGTACGCTGTCTGTCTCCGAGCAACCGGCGGTAATCGGAGAGGTGATGGATGTGCGGTGGGCGGAGGAGGACGAGGGGATGATGGTATTTCGCGGCAGACTACGTGAGCCGGCTGCCGCCGTTTATGCGAAGCTGAAGAGCGCATTCTCCAACGCGACCGTACCCGTGATCACGGCCGACGAGCAATTCGGCGCATCCATTATACTCGTAGCCAGTTCGACAGTAGAGACGGAGGAGGAAAAGCCGGCGTCAACTTGGGTGAACTGGCTGCTATTCGCTCTGACGGTGCTTACTACGACATGGGCTGGAGCAGCGCATCAGGGTGTTAACTTGCTTCGCGAACCGGCGCGCTTCTCCGCCGGTCTACCGTATGCGTTCGGGCTGTTGGCAATTCTTGGTTTACACGAGATGGGCCATTATTTCATGGCACGGCATCATCGCCTCCGCGTGACGCCACCTTACTTTATCCCGGTACCTTTCGCACTGGGTACTTTCGGCGCATTTATCAAAATGCGTTCCCCTGTGGAAAATCGCCGCACGCTTTTCGACGTGGCCATCGCCGGCCCCCTTGCAGGGTTGGTTATTGCGATCCCAGCACTTCTTATAGGTTTGCGCTCCTCGGTGATCGTAACGCCATCGGCTGAGTCGGTTGTGGGCATGATGCACGGCGGCACGTCTGTCGGTTCCTCAGTGCTACTTGCGTTCTTGGCAAAACTCTCTCTTGTCCCAGCGCTGCTTGAAGGCCATGTGCTCCAACTCAGCCCGCTCGCATTTGCTGGCTGGCTGGGGCTGATGGTGACCGCGCTCAATCTTCTGCCAATTGGTCAGCTCGACGGTGGTCACATTGCTCACGCGATGTTCGGACGCCGCGTCGGCGACACGATTGGAAGTGTTGCCATGTGGACGCTCCTACTGCTCGGGTTGTTTGTCTGGCCCGGTATGCTGATGTGGGCAATCATCGTCTTCTTCATTGCAGGGCGCACCGTCCCTCCTTTGGATGATTTGACGCCGATCGAGCCGTCACGCCGGACACTCGGCTACGTGGCATTTGCCATACTTGCACTCATTCTGACTCCGCTGCCCCACACCCTGTGGCCTGCTGCGGGGCTCTACTGCCCTTACATTTGACGGCGATCAACGCCGCGAGCTAGCCCGCAATATAGGAAACATCTTATGGACTGGAGTTCATTCCTAACGTTGGTAATCATCGGTTTCTTATTCTTTCTGATGATGCGTCACGGTGGAGGATGCTGTGGCGGCACCGAGTCGAGGCCCAGAGGCAAGCACAAGGAGGCACCACCCGAAGACGCCTCTCCGCAGAAAAGCGATCTGCCACAATAGATGTACGGTGCATGGATTCGATAATGGCTGCCGATGCGAAGGTGGGTCTCGGACAAGAAGCAGGCGGGAACACTACGTCTGATTTCGACATGCAACTCCAAGTGCGTTCCGCTCCAGCAACCGACGACGCTCCTAGTAACAGTTCGCGAACGTTCCGAGACAATGCCTCCCTTCTGATTCTATGATCCCACGCCGCAGGTTCCTCCGCAACACGGCCGCCGCAGGTTTGCTGGCGAGCTTTGGAAGCATTCTTCCCGCCTATGCACGACCCAGGAAAATCAATCGAGCAACTGGCGGCCCGATCGATCTCTACATCGATAAGCTATCGCTAAATGTCGATGGGCGAAAGTTCCCCGCCCAAGCCATCAACGGCACGATACCGGGACCGCTCCTCCGCTTGCGGGAGGGACAAGAAGCGGTGATCCGTGTGACCAATCGGCTCAAAGGCGAATGGACGTCGATTCACTGGCATGGCATAATCCTTCCGTTTCGTATGGATGGCGTGCCTGGCGTCAGCTTCCCTGGGATCGCGCCGGGTGAAACCTTCGAGTACCGCTTCCCGGTACGGCAGAACGGCACGTACTGGTATCACAGCCACTCCGCATTTCAGGAACAATTGGGCGTTTATGGCCCAATGATTATTGATCCAGCCGGACGTGATCCTGTGCGTTATGATCGCGAGTATGTGGTCGTTTTGAGCGACTGGCTGCACGGGTCGCCGATGGAGATGTACGGGAAACTCAAAAACCAGAGCAATTACTCGAACTACCAGCGGCGTACCGTTGGTGACTTCCTGCGTGATGCCTCAAAGGAGGGATTGGGCAAGGCTCTCAAGGAAAGGGAGATGTGGGGAAGAATGAGCATGGATCCAACGGACATCGCTGACATCACCGGATACCATTACACGTTCCTGATGAACGGCCTTGAGCCGGCCTCCAATTGGACTGGTCTCTTCCGAGCTGGCGAACGTGTGCGCCTTCGTTTTATCAACTCAGCGGCACTGACCTTTTTTGACGTACGCATCCCAGGTCTGCGCATGACGGTAATTCAGGCCGATGGGCAAAATGTGAAGCCTGTGACGGTGGACGAGTTTCGTATCGGCGTCGCGGAAACATACGATGTCATCGTTCAACCGACGGACCCCCAGGCGTACACGATTTTTGCTGAAGCCATGGACCGGAGCGGTTTCGCTCGCGGAACGCTCGCGCCGCGTGAGGGTATGATTGCTGCGCTACCAGACCGGCGTAAGCGGCCTCTCCGCACGATGGCTGATATGGGAATGGCGATGGATGGAATGGATCACGGAGGATCCAGTGGGATGAACTCCAAGCAGGGGATGAAAAGTTCCGAGCACGGAGGCGGAGCGATGTCCGGGATGGACCACGGCGGCACTTCGGCAATAAACTCCATGCCCGGGATGAAAGGTTCAACATCTGGGGGCGGGGGAATGGCCGGAACGCAACACGGTGCGCACGGCTCAACGAATGGAGCAAACGCGGGGATGAGGATGCCGGATCAACAAAGCAGTCCATCCGTAATGCACGGACCGGACAAGCATGGTCCCGGAAATCAGTCTGGTCCCATGTCGATTAGGAGTCGACTGCACGAGCCCGGAACAGGGCTGGAAGAGATGCCGTGGAGGGTTCTTGTTTACACAGATCTTCAAAGTCTCGAACCCGGTTATGATCGCCGCAAACCGGAGCGCGAAATTGAGATACACGCTACCGGAAACATGCAGCGGTATATGTGGTCTTTTGACGGCAAGAAGTTTTCCGAGTCCGAGCCTATCGAATTTTATTACGGCGAGCGTCTTCGCTTCACATGGGTAAACGACACGATGATGGAGCATCCTCTGCACCTGCATGGCATGTGGCTGGAACTCGACAACGGGCGGGGTGCGCACAAGCCGCGCAAGCACACCATCGTTCTCAAAGCCGGCGAGAAACTGTCCACCGAGATCACCGTAGATGCGCCAGGCGCCTGGGCGTTTCACTGTCACATCCTTTACCACATGGATGCCGGAATGTTTCGCGTGGTCACCGTCGCGCCGAAAGCCTGAGCGAAGTAGATATGAATCATCGATCCAATGTGAGTGCGGCGTTCACCGCGATTGCGATTGTCGTCGCCAACTTGAGTGCAGGCAGGGCGCTCGCCCAGCACGAGATGCATTCGATGCCGGGGATGGCTCCGGCACCAAAAAGCACGGAGGCCGGTGCGCCCCGGAAATCAGAGCGCTCCAGCACCACAACAGGGCCGCACGAGAAGCATTCAATGGGTGAGACGGCCCCGGCACTTAAAGATGCCGCCGCTGCTTCGTCCACAAGGTCAAAGCGCACTGATGCTGCGACTACCCAGCACGACATGCATGCCATGTCTGACATGGAACCTGCTGACAAGAGCACAAGGGAGCGAAGTCACACCATGCACGGCATGGCTGCGGAAAGCGGCGCGAGCATGGAGCACATGGCTATTCCGGGCGTCAGGCCTCTCGCTCCTCCCCTGAAATGGGTGCCTCCGACAGGCGATAACCGTGCCAGGGAGTTGCTTTCACGTTCCATGCTCGACGAGCATCTAAGAGGGTTGCCACCCCCTGTTGTTGACGACCTTATTCATAGCTTCATCCTTACAGAACTCCTGGAATACCGTGCCAATAGCGATGGCCCAGACACGTTCCGCTGGGATTTGTATGGCTGGATCGGTGGGGACTACAACCGGATCTGGTTCAAGAGCGAAGGCAGCCAGGAGCTTGAAGGTGACCAAACTGGGGAAGGCGAATTTCAACTGCTCTACGGACGTCTGATCGCACCAACTTGGGATCTACAGGTGGGTGCCCGCGTTCAAGGGAGTCTTGGCACCGGCTCGCGTGATTCTCGTACCTATGCCGTTATTGGCGTGCAAGGGCTCGCGCCCTATCTGTTCGACGTTGAACCGACGCTCTTTATCAGTGACCGCGGAGATATCTCGGCGCGTCTTACTGTTAGCTTCGACCTCCTGCTAACGCAGAAGATTGTCTTGCAGCCACGGTTTGAGATAAACGCCGCTCTCCAAGCGGATGAGAAGGTTGGCGTTGGGGAAGGTGTGAACGACACCGAGGTCGGCGTGCGGCTTCGATATGAGATCTGGCGTGAATTTGCGCCCTACATAGGTGTCTCGTGGCTGCGTCGTTATGGTGAGACTGCGAGCTTTGTGGAAGCGGAAGGAGAGGCTACGGACGTTGTCTCCTTTGTTGCTGGTCTGCGGATGTGGTTTTGAAAGGGTCGATCTCCTACAAGCTGCGGGGCAACACAGTTGATGCACAAGCACCGCCTCCGCTCAGTGTTCACCACAGTTCCGTTCCTTGGCCCACACTTGTTCGAGGTACTATGAAGAAGGCCATCCTGCGTACGTCGTTTTGGTCAGTGCGAAGGACCTGCATCATTAGCTCTTTGATGCCCACATTGGATTTACCTCCGCAGAGGACGGGTACAGGAAATTATGCGGAGTTTTTCCGAGGAAATGCGGAGCAGGATTTCGGCCGCATAACCACACTCGAAACACGTGAGACGCTACGCGCTCCCTTCAAAAAACTACGGCCCGAGAAGAACTAACCTAGATCAACAACCAATAACGATGAAAACCAATACCCAGTCATTCTCATTGAAAGCTGCGTTACCAGCGATTCTTGCCATTGGCATCCTCACGGCATCTGCTGCCGGGCTCGCCGGTTGTACAAGTACCGGTGGAGCTTCCGCCGGAGGGACACATGAGATGGGAGGACCCAAGAGTCAGTATAGAATGTCTGACGAGTCGATGCCTGGCCACGCCGGCCATTAATTGGAAATTCTAAACTTCACCCACTATGAAACACGCTGCGCAACTTGCAATCTTCCGACCGGCCCTGACCGCTATTGTTGCGAGTGGGCTCCTCAGCGCTACCCTGAGCGCCGCACCTCCTGCGACTCCGACGCCTAAGCCTGCGA
>CBINJX010000066.1:0-11199 GCA_966251085.1 uncultured Verrucomicrobiales bacterium | reverse complement strand
GCCAGATCGGCGGATGTAAAAATGGCCAAAGCCGAGCTGAGCACTGAGTACTTTCTTTCCGCCTTCACGCGTCCCGCTCGTTGATTGCTTCTCTGAAAGTGCCAAGTGCCGAGTGAAAGTGCCAAGTGGGCATCCCTCTTGGTGAAAGTCTCACTGATTACTTTCTTCCCACCTTCACGCGCGCTCCCATTCGTTGGGTGCTTCTCTGAAAGTTGAGGGTTGTTGGCTGAGGGTTGAGGGATTGAGAATGCGCCTTCGGCGGTTGAGAGGAGCCGGGAACTACCGGCTGGAGGAACTTTCTTTGCGCTTTCACGCGCCCCGCTTCGTTGAGTGCTCTCAACTACTCACTTTCAGAGTAGCAGCCAACGATCGGGCCGCGAAGGCGGGGAAAAGTAACCAACCAGTGGACGAGCTCGCTTGAGGAGCCACTTGGCACCTTCACCTGGCTCCAGGCTCTTTCCGAGAAATGCAAACGCCCGCCGCGCTTTCGCACGGCGAGCGTTGCAATGGTTCTCAGATGAGGGTTTACGCCTCGCGCTTATTTGCGGCGGCGCGGACGGCGCATGCCGAGCAGCGCTCCGGCGCCGGCAAACAGCAGGCCGACACTCGCAGGCTCTGGCACCACGGAGAGCGTGCCGTTGACGGCAAGATTCTCAGTGTCCCAGAACAAACCGGACTCGAGCGCCGGAAGCGCGAACGCAGTGAAGCTGCCAGCATACGATGGGGCGCTGAAGAGCTGGAATGTGTCGCCCAAACTCAGCGTGCTTCCCAACGAAGTCACGGCCAGCGTTCCACCGAAGGTGATCAGGCTGCTTGAAGTTGCGAGATCTGCGCTCAGGCTAAGGCCGGTCTTGTTGATCTCGAACTGCGCATTGCCAGCGAGGGTCAGGCTGCTGTCGAAGGTGAGTTCGCCAATCGCGTCGCTTCCGGGAGCAAGCGTGCCATCCACCCGCACAGCGCCCATCACATCGCCTCCGCCCTTGAGCGTCTGCCCCGGCGCAACGGCAAAACTGTCGAACAAGTTGACGAGATCCAGGGAGGCCCCGCTTCGCACATCGATGTTTGCAGATGCAGCGATCGAACCGGAAAGGGCGAGCGTGCCCTGCTGGATCACTGTATCCCCGGTGTAAGTGCTCATTCCTGTGAGTTCGAGGATGCCTGCACCGGTTTTTGTGATCCCACCATTCTGGATCGTGGGACTGATGCTAGCCATATCCATCTCATCCGTAACATCGAAGGTGCGCATTCCACCCTGCAGGTCGATTATGCGCGGTCCGCTCGTGTTCGGATTTGTGATGAAGCTATAGCCGCTGGCTTTCAGGTCACCATTGAGGTTTACGGTCGCTGCCGCCGTACCACCGCTCTGGCCCAGCTGCAGTGTACCACTATCGAGGATCAATCCACCCGCGCCGATGTTTACGGTCGAGTCTGATCCATTTGCACCGAGGCGAAGATTTGCACCTCCGCTGATGCTCAGTGTGTGTGCAGTGAGTGACCGACCGCTGTTGAGATCGTGCGCACCCTGCGTCAGAGACAGCGTGTCCGTGACATTCACCGAGTTGATCGTCTGCAGCGTTCCCGTGTTGATCGTCAGGTTCTTCAGCGTCTGCGCATGGCTCGAGCCGTTGCTCCAGGTACCTCCGTTGATAGTGACGCTTGTATCCGCCGCGAACTGGTTCGCTGCGCCAAGTGCAAGCGTACCTCCGTTGACAGTGACGTCGCCGGTAATGGCTGTCGCTCCGTCCGTTTTGCTCAGACGCAGCGTGCCACTGGTTACCGTCGTAGTGCCTGTGTAGGTGTTTGAGGCAGCCCCCCCGAGTTCCAGCGTTCCAGAGCCCGACTTGGTAATGTTGCTATTCCCCTCGACGACACCGTGAAGGATCAGCGTATTGCCCGAGTCAAAGGTCGTCTCGGCGGTATTCATCGTGACGCTGCCGAGCAGAGTCCCCGTCCCGCTTCCGACAACGAGCCGTCCGCCATTCAGGATCACCTTCTTGTCATGAGCAGGCGCTGAATCCCAGAAGTCGAGTGTACCGCCACTATTTACGGTGATGGCCTTGGATGGATCCCCCAACAAGGTACTGAGCTCAATCCGCAAGAGCCCCTCGTCGATCTGGATTTCACCCAGGTTGGTCTCACCCAGACCACGGAAGGCGATTTCGTTGCTGCCCACCTTGGTCAGCTTGAACCCGCCACCGATAAGCCCCCCGGTGTTTTCGCGGATGTCCCAACGACCGGTGCCACCGATCGTCGCATCCCCGGCAAGCGTCAGGTTTTTCAACCCGAAGAGATAGGAACTAGGACCGTTATTCACCAAGGCCCCGGCACCGTCGATGCCACTGCCGCTGATGGTGACCACCTCGCCCACAGGGAGCAGAACTCCATTCAGGTCCAGCATGGCTCCGGACGCAATCGTCGTCCCTCCGGCAGTCGAACCAAGTGCGTTGCCATGGCCGAGACGGAGAGTCCCGGAATTCACCGTCACAGAACCCGAGAAGCTGTTGTTTCCATTCAGGAAGAGCACACCGGTTCCATCTTGGACGACATTCAATCCGCCGGTGAGATTACCCGCAGCGTTGAGCGTACCCGGTCCCTCGTGACGCATGGTCCCGGTTCCACCAATCGTATTGCTGACGGTGAAATCATCCGGACGTTTGAAGGTAAGAGTCCCGTTGTTGATGACGCCACCCGTACCGAGCTGGCCCACCCCGGCGGTAACACCGTCACCCACCTGCAGCGTTCCAGCGTTGATCTTCGTCATCCCCGAGTAGTCGTTGGCACCGCTATTCGCGAGGATCAGCGTTCCCGTGCCTTCCTTGAGAAGGGTTGTATTGCCGCTGAGCTTACCAGCTCCCTGGAAGGTGTAGGTCAGGGTCGAATTGTTCACGGTGACGTAGGCAGGCGTCAGCGTGCTGGTCAGGTTGATCGTGGTCTTGTCCGCGGCAGCCGTGTCGTCGAAGAGAACGGAGTCATTTCCATTTGATCCCTGCAGGTAGCGGGTCGCGTTACCGCTATTCACTTCCTGCCAGTTCTGCGTACCCGTTCCGGTACCGTTATCGACATCCCAGTTGGTGGACTGAGCGCCCGTCCAGCGAGGATAATCAAAAGCAGTGACCGTGAGGTCGATGGTCGAAGTCGTCGCGTTCGTCGCGAGAGTTGCCGTCGTGCGGGTCGGGAGCGCGCCCAGGGTCAATGCCGTGGAAGCGTCGTTCAGCGTCGTATAGGACAGAAGCTGGAACGTGCCGACGCTCAGATTGCTACCGGAGACGTCAACGGTGATACCGCCGTTAAGGTTCAGTGTAGCTGCCGAGATCAGCGGTGCGGTAGGATTCCCGGTCGCGCCCAGATCAAAGAGCAGCTCTGCACCGGTCGTGCTTCCGACCGTGAGGTTCGAAGTCGCGAAGCTCTGGCCCGGAGTTGCCACCTTGACGCCAAATGTCGCGCCATCGGCCACCGTCACCGTGCCACCGCCTGTGGAGGCCGTGTTTGTGATGAGAGTGCCACCCAGAACGGAAGTCGCAGCCGTGTAAGTGTTTGCCCCATTGAGCACCCAGGTGCCTGTCCCTTCCTTTGTCACACCAAGGATATTGGTGGTGTCTGGCTGGTTTTGCAGGATGCCATTTACGGTACCGTTGCCGGCTCCGGACAGAATAACGAACCGGCCACCGGTATTCGGCGTAAAATTGCCGTTCAGCGCCAGGGAACCATCGTCCACCTGGAAGTTGGTGCTACCGCCACCAATGATCACCGTGACATTTCCGTTGATGCTGTTGTGTCCGGCCTCGTTGATGATCGCGGCTGGCGTTCCCGCACCGTTCTTTCCGTCATTGCTGGTGACGAAACTCATTGACCCCGGCAACACGATCGAACCCTGGCTGCCATCGAGGCGCAGATGCGGAGCGTTTACCGTACCCTGGTTGCCGACGACGCGGATGGTCTTCGGTCCGACACCCAGTGCGTTGCTGTTGGTGATCCGGATGCCGCCGCTGTTGTTTTCAACAGTGACATTGCCGCGGAACGTGTTGTCGCCGGAGAGAGTCAGGATGCCACCACCGTACTTCCGCAGCGATCCTGCGCCGGTGATTGCATTTGCCAGCGTAACATCCTGACCGAACGTATCGAATCCGCTCGTATTGCCGGTGAGTGTTACCGTTCGCGTGGTGATATCCGCAGTGTTGCCGTAATCCCACCGTAGGGTGCCTCCTCCCATGTTGATCGCCGTGCCCGAACCAAGGTTGTCCAGGTTCGAGAATACGAGCGTTCCCCCATTTACCGTCGTAGCGCCGGTATATGTGTTGGTGTTGGTCACGTACCAGAGCCCCCCGTCATTCTTCGTCAGAGACGTGATGCCACCTTCAGGATTATCGGTGAGCTTCGGCGCGAAGATGTTGAAGCCGGTATTTGAGCCGCCAAGTGTAAAGGTGCGGTCCCCCTCCCCGGAAAACGCAACCGCGTCAGCGCTGGAAAAAGTCACAGCTGCCGTTCCGCTGGACTGCAGGGTGCCGTTGCCGGCAAGCGTCAGGAGTCGATCCGTGCTGGATTCCATGCTCGCTGAAACGCGCAACACACCACCATTGAAAACGAGATTGCTGGCGCTGCTCGAAGAATTACCCAGCGCACTCGCGATTCCTCCATTCGCGATCGAGCTGACGTTCAGGACAGTGGAGTTGGTAAGCGTCACCGGTCCGGAGAACGTGTTTCCGCCATTTGTGAGGCTGATCGTACCTCCGCCACCGGTAACCGTCAGACCACCCACCCCGCTGAACAGCGAGTTGATAACCAAGGTACGGCCGCCCGAAGCTTCGAGAATCGAGTCGGCTGCCACATTGATCGCACCGGTCAGAGTAGCAAGTTCGGCCGCGACCCCAGTACTGCCATGGACGATCGAGCCGCCATTCAGGATCAGGTTATTGATCGTAACGATACCTGGCCCTTTAAAGAGCATCCCCCCTTGGGAATCGAGGGAAAGGGAACCGCCCGCGAAGGTAACATCGCCGGTGGTGGGAGTGCGGATTTGATAAGCACCAGTAAAGTAATTATTACCGGCGCTCGGCAACATGAAATCCCCCCACCCGCCCGTACTGGTAAATGAGGTACTTCCCATGGGATCACTTCCCATCAGGAATACGTCAGCCGCATCGAGCGAAGGAGTTATAACGGAAGATATACATCCCGCCAGCACGGGAACAGCAAAGCGGAGAACTGGAGAGCGGAGGATAGACATGGATGAAAAAAATGCGTCGGAACTGGCGGGTTCCGAGCAAGGGAGGACGAAAACTTTATCAAACCAGACGGAAGTCAATCCCTTGTCGATTACATCCTAGTAATTATAGAGCTTCTACAATGGCACCGGGACCATCCTCGGTAGTTTCGCGCAAAATTGGATCGCTACACAGTATTCCTCGGTCGCTGTCTCGTGTGGATAGCTTGGAGCGGATTTGCCTCCACTCGATGCACCACATCACACGGAATCCCGGGCGCATGCTCTACACCTGACACGGGAAGAAATGACGATCAAAGGCCGTGAGTGAACGTTTCCGCGCTACAGGCCATTTCTCCGCAGGATCAATCCCCCCCATACAAATTGAGACTTTGCCGAGCGTTGAGCTGGGATACCAGAGCCCAAAGCTTCCTTGATCAAGCTCCAAGCTCCACGTTCAAAGCTCGGAGCTTGGACCACGGAGCCTCCTGCTCAGCAGCGTCAGCTCAAAGCTCCACGGCCGCAGCCATGGAGCTTCATGCACGAAGCTCATAGCTCGATCAACGAAACTCTGAGCTTGGTATATCAAGCTCCGAGCTTGGTGCGGCGAGCCCGAGGCTGGGCAATGAAAGCCTCCAGCTTGGCACACGGAGCGCAACGCTCGGTCGGGATCTACAAGGTTAGAAACACAACCATTTTCCGAAGCGCGCAACCTGAAGCGGTATTGTGCGAATCAAATCACCTGCCGGCGCACTGAAGACAATTCAGAAACCATTCCTCCGAAATTACATCGATGAGACACTTGGCTCCCGGATTGTACCGGATCCCACCGGCTATACCTTCCCCGGTGAAATCGATGCCGTGCGAGTCGGCATTCGGGTGAACGGAATCGGACTCACCCTCAAGTTTACCAGTAATCTTTTTCAGAGTACGTGCCCAATATTCCATCGACAACTCGATTGTAGTGGTTCACGTAACAGCCCTCGTGCCCCCGCCGGAGTCCCTCGATATATAACCCCACACGCATGAAATTGTTCCATCCGTTTACGGTATCAACGGTCGTCGGTCTTGCTTCCATCTCGTCCCTGCTCGCCGCTCCCAAGTGGCAGGAAATGGATTATGGTCCTTTCCTCAGCCACACGATCAACAACGCCAAAGGCAAAACGGCGCTCGATCAGAAAGGCACTGCAGCGAACAAAGGAATCGCGATCAAGGTTGGTAAGGGTGATGAAGCCACGATGGTCTTCGACACCGACCTGCTCCGCATGGCAGGCGGCTGGACTGGCGGCTTCCTGAAGCTGCGGGGTGTCGTCTATGACGGCGCGCATGGCCCGAATCCGCAACCGGCGGACAATGTTAACATGGTCTTCGAGACCAACGTCGGCCCGGGCTGGAGCAAAGGCGGCGACTTCAAGGATCCTCGCAAGGTGCCGACTGGCCCTGGCGCGGCAAAAGTACCGCTCGGTCCGCTGCCGAAAGAATGGGCCAAGTATCGCGGCCTCTATGTAAACGGCGACAAAGTCGTCCTCGCCTACACGGTAAACACAGCCCCCGTGCTGGAACTCCCGGGCAGCGAAAAGGCCGCCGACCAGACGGTGCTGACTCGTACGTTCAACGTTCTCGGCAAGGGTGAAGCCTCCAACCTCCTGCTTTCAGAAGCGCAGGAAGGTACCTCGGTCACCGAGCAGAACGGACTCATCGTTCTGAATGATGATCCGAAGAATGCAGATTCCCGTGTAGTGATCGGTGTCGTTGGCGCTCCGATGGGAGCGAAGCTCCAGGTGGACGGTTCCCGTGCACAGCTCAATCTTCCGGCCTTCTCTGGCAATGAGCAGTTCAAGGTCGTTTACTGGAAAGGCACACAGGCGGATCTCGCCAAGGCAGAAGCCGCTATCAAGGGGGTGGAAAAGCCTGGTGATCTGCGTCCGCTGACCAAGGGCGGCGAGCCGCGCTGGAAGGAGACGGTCGAAACTGCGGGCGTTCTCGGAAAGGAAGACGGCCCGTTCGTCGTCGATAACGTCACGATTCCGGATGACAATCCTTACAAGAGCTGGATCCGTGTCGGTGGTCTCGACTTCTTCAAGGACGGCCGTATCGCCTTCTCCACCTGGAGCGGCGACGTCTGGATCGGTGAAGGCGTGGATGCGGATCTCGACAAGCTGAAGTGGCGCCGCTACGCGACGGGCCTCTTCCAGCCACTCGGCCTCAAGATCGTAAACGACGAGCTGTATGTGCTCTGCCGCGATCAGGTCACGCGCCTGCACGACCTGAACAAGGACGGCGAAGCGGACCTTTACGAGAATTTCAACAATGACGTCCAGGTCACCCCTGGCTTCCATGAGTTTGCCTTCGATCTCCAGACCGATCCTCAGGGCAATTTCTACTTCTCCAAGGGCGGTCCGGTAAATCCGGGCGGCAGCGGATGGGGTCCTCTCTCCGATCACAACGGCTGCATCTTCAAGCTCTCCAAAGACGGCCAGAAGCTGGAAGTCTTTGCAACTGGCGTTCGCGCGCCCAATGGCATCGGCGTAGGTCCGAATGGCGAAATCTCGGTCGGCGACAACCAGGGTACCTGGGTGCCTGTAGACTACATCCACTTCGCCAAGCAGGGCGACTTCGTCGGCGTGCCGGATCTCGCACATCGTGATCCAATCCCGACCTCCTACGATCCGCATCTCTGCTGGATTCCGTACGACGTGGATAACTCCTGCGGTTCCCACGTGTGGGTGACCAGCGACAAGTGGGGTCCATTCAAGGGCGAGATGCTCTACCTCTCCTACGGCAAGAGCTCCCTATTCAAGGTCCTCAAAGAAGAAGTCCAGGGCACGATCCAGGGTGGTCTCGTAAAATTCCCGCTGAAATTCGACTCGGGCATCATGCGCGCCCGATTCAACCCGGGTGACGGACAGCTCTATGTCGGCGGTCTCAAGGGCTGGCAGACAAACGGTGCGAAGGATGGCGCAATCCATCGTGTTCGCTACACCGGAAAGGCGGCCACCATGCAGACCGGTCTGAATGTGACCGAAAAGGGCCTGCGCATCACCTTCACCGAACCCGTGGATAAGACCACTGCAGGTGACGCAGAGAACTACTCGATCGAGCAGAACAACTATCGCTGGACCAAGGCGTATGGTTCGCCCGAGTACAAGGTCTCGAACCCTGATGAAAAGGGTCGTGATGAGGTACCGATCAAGAGCGTACAGGTCGCACCAGACGGTAAGAGCGTCTTCCTGGAAGTGGAGAACCTCCAGCCGGTCATGACCATGCGCATCAAGATGAACATCAAGGGCGCGGATGGTTCGCAGCTTCCGAACGAGATCATCCACACGATCAATATCGTTCCGAAGAGCAGCGGCTCGTCCACGGCTGCGCGGTAAGTCTATTCCAAGGTTTGCAAGAAAAGGCTGCGCCTGAAAATGGCGCAGCCTTTTCTCTTAATCTTCCTTAAACTCGATCCTAGTCTCCCTCCGTCGTCGTGGAACCGGAAGAGGGAGAGTAAGAATATAATTAGCAGTAGGATTAAGAGGAATACCGATGCGTACCGGGTGGGTACGATCACGTGAAAGGATTCCTATACCGGCCACTAGCCTAAACTCGGCCGGAATCACTCTCCTCTGTTTGACGCCTCCTCCATTTCCTTACTAATTCACAGCCCCTACATGAAGGCTCCTCTAGTACTCCTCTCCTCCCTTGCTGCCCTTCTTGCGCTTCCAGTCGGTGCGCAACAGGCAGACACCGGCGTGAAGGCACCGGCAATCGCGGAGGCACCGGATAAAGCCGAACAAGGTCTCTCGCTCACCTTTACCGCGGGTGGAAAGACAGATACCCGCCCAGCCCGTCTCGTCGCCCTTTTCGTACCGAAAGGTGAGGCCGCAACTCCTTTCCTCCCGGCGGGACCTTTCACCGCAAAATGGGAAGGCGACCTCATGTCCCCTCTACGGGCAACGGCCAATATTGAATTCACCTTCCGCGGCGCTCTCCGCGCCACACTCAATGGCCAGGAACTGGTTCCCCAAAAGAAGAGCCAGCCAGGCAAGGAGGAGTTTTTTGAAGTCAAGGAGGTCTCCCTTGGCAAGGGTGCGAACAAACTCGTAGTGGAGTACGAGGCGCCGAATGGTGAAGACGCCATGGTGCGGATGAACTGGTCTTCCGCCGAGTTTCCCAGTGAGCCGGTTCCGCCAAATGTCTTTAAGCATAACGTCAACGCTACAGCGCTCCGCGAAGGCGTACGCGTTCGTGAAGGCCGGCTCCTTTTCGCCCAGTTCAACTGCACGGCGTGTCATGACGGAGCGGGTCTAGTTCCGGCAAAAGGCAGTGGCATGCCGGAACTCGCCCAGGATGCTCCGCAGTTTGGCGAGTTCGGTGCTCGCTACCATGAGGCATGGCTGGCGCATTGGCTGAATAATCCTCACGACATCCGCCCGAATTCCCTGATGCCGCGGGTTTTCCCCGGAAATCCCAAGGAAGGCCAGATCGATCAGGACGCGGCCGATATTGCGGCGTACCTTGTCGGTCTCGGGCAGAAGAACGATACGCCAGTCAACGAGGAACTCGTGCCTGCAGGCGCGGCGCTTTTCGCAAATCTCGGCTGTATCGCATGCCATCAGACTCCAGAATTCCAGGGCGAAGATGAGCACAACCGCGTACCGCTTTCGCACCTGAAGGCAAAATGGCAGGCGCCAGCCCTTCAGGCTTATCTCAAGGATCCGCAGGCACTCTATAAGTGGACCCGGATGCCGAACTTCCGGCTCTCCGATGAGGAATCTGCGCAGCTGACAGCCTATCTGCTCTCCGGCACCCAGCGTGAATTCGAACCGGGACCAAAGGGCGACGCCGCACGTGGCGCACAGCTTGCAGTTTCCGCAGGCTGCTTGAACTGCCACGCAGGAGTGCCGCCGATGACCACACCAAAGCTAGCGGAGACGCTGAAGAGCGGATGGCTGAAGGGATGTATGGCACCGGATGAAACGGGGCGTGGAAAGGCGCCGCATTTTGCACTCAGCGATAAACAACGTGAGGCCCTGCTCTCATTTGCAGCAAGTGGATTCGATTCGCTGAAACAGGATAACGCTGTTGAATTCGCTCATCGACAGGTACGGAATCTCAGCTGCACTGCCTGCCATGGTCACGATGGACAATCCAGCACATGGTCTTCGGTGGAAGGCGAGATGGTTATGCTCCAAGCGGGTGCGCCTCACCCGGAAGGTGAAGGTGTGCCACACGCTACGACTGCGACTCCGCTCCTGACCTGGTTCGGCGAAAAACTTCAGCCGGAATGGTCTGCGAAGTTCATCGCGGGCGGGATCGACTACAAGCCGCGTCCCTGGATCATCGGCCGGATGCCTGGCTTTGGAGTGCGCTCCGAGCTACTCGCGCATGGTCTCGCATTTGACCATGGTTTCAGCGCGAAGAATGATCCCGCACCGGCGATCAATCCCGAGTACCTGAAGTCGGGTGAGATTCTGCTCGGTGAAAATGGCGGGTTCAACTGCACGACCTGCCATGGCGTGGGTGACCGTCCGCCGACCGCTGTTTTCGAAGCGCCTGGCATCAACCTCGCCTACAGCACCGAGCGTCTGCGGCATGATTATTACCTGCGTTGGGTTCTGAACCCGATGCGGATCGATCCGGAGACCAAGATGCCGAAGTTTGCCGATGAAACCGGTAAAACGCCGCTCACGGATCACTTCGATGGAGATGCGGTGAAGCAGTATGAGGCGATCTGGCAATATCTCCACTCGCAGAAGAAGTAAGGAATAGTAAGCTGCGCGCTATACCGAATGCAGGAGTATGAAAGCGCGCTGATCTCCCGGCTGCTACGCTCGACCGTAGCAGCCGGACCCAATCACCAAGGGGCACCGTCTGGTGCCCCTGTCTGGTTACCGCCTGAGGTGATCGAGACTCCGAGGATGCGGCTTCGCAAGCCGCTTCTCGAGGATGCTCTCGAGATCGCCACAAATTTTGATCGCACCGTCTATGACAGCCTTTACATTGCGCTA
>CBINJX010000065.1:0-11262 GCA_966251085.1 uncultured Verrucomicrobiales bacterium | reverse complement strand
GAACCAGTGGTTCGACTTGGACTCCGTAAAACTTTTAGAATGGACCCAGACGCTTCCGCCAGGGGCAGAACGCGACATCGTACTGATTTCTACAGTGGCGAAGCTGCGTTCGTCCGACCGCGACGCTGCTGTGCGTATTGCATCGAAAATCAGTGATGCAAAAAAGCGAGCTGGTCTCCTGCGAGATTTGGCACGGCAGTGAAGAGCCCTGCTTGAGTTTGTCGCATTGCGGCACATGGAGCATGACACTCGGCTCGTTGGTCGGAAGCTCGCAATTGCCGGTCTCATCATCAGCGGATTCGCAATTCAACTTGCCATCACCATCTACGATTGGAACTGCCTATTCCATGAGTAGCCGGAGCAAGAGTCCCATCTCATCGGCCCGGCTCATTGAGTCCGCCACAAGTCGGCTGATTCCGGGAAGAATATATGGAACGTGCTGATACCACCGACAATAAACCTTTGCTTTTCTGGCCCTTGGGAGTGGTGATTCCATGGCCCGTAACGGTAACTTCAATTGTAGCTGTCCTTTTTATCATCCTTTACCCCGTCCATGCGGGGCGAGTGCGTTGCCGAGAGATGGCAGAACGCCTTACCCAACGCTTGGCCACTGAGGTTCGCTTCAGCTCGATTCAGGCACGGGCAAGTGCCAACACTAAGGTGTTCATCCGCGTCCCAGACTCGCTCGATGAACAAGATGTCGTTGATCTGGAAAGAATCGTCGAAGCGGAAAGCCGAGGGGTATCGTATGTGATCTTTTATCGTGGAAAGGTGCTACGCACATCGAAGAAGCCGCGTTGAAATCTGGCGTACCTGATTCAGGAGCCCCTACGGATATCCAACGCAGTTCCGCGGAATTTTCGCGGGACCTACGCTCACGGAGTGAAGGTACAAGCAAGTGGGGGCACCCGCCCTCGGTAGTGATGCTGTTCTCAGCATTCCTTCCGGTGTTTTGCGATAGCGACTTGTGCAAATGAATCGCTAATCTCAAAAACCTCTCTCCGGAACGGAACGACAGCTGCCCCCAATGAAAACAGCGCTACTCATCGCCCTGCTCGTATTTTCGCAGATTCAAATTGCAGTAGCCAGCGGCCCGCCCCTGATCAAAGTCACCACCGCAGATGCGGGAGTCAGCTACCACCTTGAGAATTTGAATGCTCGCACTGAGAAGGATGCGAAGACGCTGGAGGAAGTGGAGGACTGGCTTCGTGAACTCCTCAAAGTGTCTCAAGAGGATCTCGTCGTCATCTACCCGGATGAACGCACCTCATTCCGAACGGTTTCCGACCTTCTGCGCCGCCTGAAAGCCGCCGGTGTGGCTCAATACGCCATCACGACAATTGAATCACGCAACGGAACACAATTCTCGCATTCTGTCGTCGGCAGCACCGACAAGATCAGGTCGAACTGAAAGGATTCCGACTGCCAGGTAGATTAGGCTTTGATTGTAGCCACCTGCGCAAGAGGCATTCCTCGATGAAATCTCTGCTCGTAATCCTATGGACCGTAGTCGCGCTGAGTTCCGCCTCCGGCGCTGATCCGGGGAGCACACGCGTCCCTCCTACTGCCAAGGAAGTCATTGCGTCGGCGGGCACTTTCGTCGTCGCCTATCTTGGGCCAGAAAAAGCCAGCAGGCTGCACGCTAGCGAGATCGCAACGCATTTCAACAGCGACAAACGGCAGTGGACCACAATGTTCGCAAGCGAGTTCGTGGATGGCTACGTCATGGTCGAGATGGATGAGACTGCTTCACGTGCATACCTCTGGACCTTTAGTGGTCCGGTCCTCCGGTCTGATCACAAAGGGCCAGATACTTTACTTACGCTGGCTGAGTTTCGCGCAGCTCTTTCAAAGCGGAAGTGAATCAGTCTTTAAGCATCCCTTTCCCCAAATGAGAGCAGAAATGATTAAACGCCTCAGAGCGTTTCCCTGGAGCACCAAGCTGTTCATCATCATAGCGGCGGCGCTGCTCTTCGGCCTCGCAACCGGCTACTTGGGCTCCGCAGTCGATCACTACAACCACAGCCGGTTTGGCACTCTCTACAGCGATTGGCGCGCGGAAGGGCTCGGGTTCCCGGGACTGCCGGGCGCACTCATCTCTGAATGGCAGAGCGGATACGATTGGCGCGCTGATGAGCAGTGGCTGCACCGCCATTCTGTCGCTCTTTGGAATGCGCTTTTCTGGATGATTGCTGCAGGAGTCTGCTCTGTGTCATTTCTGCGGTGTCCAACTTCACACATTCAGCCAAGTCGCATCGGTTAGCTCCGGAACGCGGTGACGCGACCACGGTGACAAGAGCCGATGTCCCGGAAACAAGAGATCTATCGCGAGTTCCTCTTCTGGACGCTCGCCTACATCCGCAACGCCCAAAGCCAACCGTGGTGGCGCCGGTGGAGGAATCGCTCCGCATACGAGGAGGCCGAACTCATTCATAACCTTTGTCAGAGCATTCTCGATCCGGATTTCGTCGCTCATGATATCTGGTTTCTAAACACCCAGGCAAAAAGCTACTGCTTAAACGCCCGCTCTAGCCCGCTGTACCCTCAACACGTCGAGCGCATAAGGGACCTTTTCAGGCTCGTACCGGAACACCTGCGCCTACAGCTTCAATGGCAGGGCCCCTGAGGGGCACGCTACATCTCAGCCATGCCTCTTTGGATGATGGAAAATCGAAAAAAGACATCCGCTCATAGCGTTCGGCGTTCCGCCTTCAGGCGGCTTGGCTGCGGCCCGGGGATTAACAAGGCAAACCGTGATCGCGAATCGCCTTGTGACCTCCGCCCCATTCGGCGTACCCTTACCAAGCAATGAGCGCGCTAGACTCTCTCAGCTGCGGCGTTTACGGGTCCCGTCGATCGAACAGCGGGGTGCGCTTCTTCATTACGAGTTGAAGCGGAAGGCATCCTATGAAGCGAAATATCCGGAGAGCTGCAATGGCAACAATCTGCCTGGCTGTGCTGTATATCGGCAGCTTCGCACTCAACAGCTACTATGGTGGATATTGGAATAAGCTGGAACGTGACGGGCGTGACCGCTGGGCGGTCGGCCTTTCAATGCCGACGGCAATTCTTTGGCAGCCGCGGTTTGGCTACTGGGCTCCGTTCCGGGCAGACTTGCTGGGCACTTTTTATTCTCCCTTGATTCGCTTGGATCGCTCATTTGTGCATGTGACCCGATACGTGAGTGATCCAGATTTCTACGAGTGGGCACGAAATGAGGCTACAGCCTCCGATGTACACCCCAAGTTTCGCGCCGAGTACCTGGCCCTGAAGGCAAAGCAACGGTGAGTGTGCAGGGGGGGGGAAACCGCTGGGCTTTCTACACCTCCAGCACGTTCACACTGACCGACCGCATTCCACCCTCACGCAACAACTGATGTACCTGCTTGCGAGAACCTGAATCTTTGACCGTTAAACCGCTGATACAATGATCCGGAATGCAATCAAAGGAGCGATTTGTGCCATCTCAATCGTGTCTGTCAGCACTGAAACTGAGGCTGCTCCTGAGGAGCAGTCATCAAAGTCGAAACAGGCGAAAACTTCCATGCGGGGGATAGCGACTCAGCTCGAACTCTACCGGCAGCAGAACGGCTTTTATCCCAGTCCGATCCAAGGGTTGGCTGCACTCGTGGCCAAGCCTACGACAGATCCCAAGCCACGGAATTGGAAAGTTCTGATGCAATCCGTCCCAAACGATCCTTGGGGGCGCCCGTACGTTTACCGTTTGAAGGGACCTACTGTAGCGGAGGGATTTGAGCTGAAGTCCTTGGGCCCGGATGGCGTCGAGAGCGCTGATGATATTACCCCCTGAACACACAAATAGGGATTGAGCACCATCCAGCTTCGGCCGTCCATCGAACCTGCTCTGGTCTTTACAGATCCGGCGTCATCAGGCCTTGGCTGGTGTTACATTCCCTCCGTTCGTGGTAGAGCGCCCAAAGCGTTAGGAATCATTTCGAAAAGTTATCAATCCAACGCCTGTTATTCTGCCTCGGCCATTTTTGAGACCATTCCCCAAAAATCGAACATGAAGACACCCCTCCTAACCTTTGCCTGTGCACTTCTTTGCGGAGCCGTATCACAAGCAAACCAGCTCAATGAACCGATCGACCGAATGCCAATTCCCGGCAATCAGATACCAAGCTTGGAGAATAGAATCCGGGATTTGGAGAATCGGCTTCGGGAACTCGAAAAGGCAAATGGCGAGAAGAAACAATCAGAACCCAATCCGAAGCCTTCAGCATTCCTGAACACGGCATTGGAGCATGCTGACGCACTCCTGAAGGACGGCGACTTAGCGGGAGCAGCCAAGGCCTACCAGGAGGCTCTGGACAAAACCATCGAGCGCCTGAATGCCACACCTCAGGCGCTGACCGACTGTTTCCTTGCCTCGTTTTCGTCAACGAGAGCCGTGGACACCCTTGAAGCAAAAGGCGAGCGAGCATTGGCCAAGGCGCTCTGTGGAGAGATACTGAAAACACTCCGCCTGTGCCGGAAGACGATGCCGGAGTGGAAGCCTGCGATCATCGAGTACCGGCTGAAGAAGGTTGAGGAACGTCTTGCGACGCTTCAGTAAAGTATCCCCTTCCGCGTGGTCTCGAACTTCGCTTTAGCATTTGTCGCTCCAGAGCTCCTACGGACCTGAAAGACATCTGCCCCGTTTAGCTTTACACTCATATGTGCACTAGAATGCAACAGGTCTTACCTTTGCAGCGGGTGGGATTCACCGTACAGAGCATCTCATACCAATTGTGAATGAAGTATTCGCGGATCTGTGCTGGGAAGGTAAGACCAGACAACCTGCGCAATCTTCAGGAGGCACATGGAAGAGCGAGCAGCAGAGTGGAGCGAGCTTCCAGCTTGCTCAGAGGCAACTCCCGCAGTTCACCCGTCCGCAGGCACCCTCACTTTAACCACACCCGCCAGGGTAGCCGTGTGCTCATCAGCCGCTCGCGCGCATCCGAGCCGGAGAAGGTGAGGATCACGCCTGCTGTGTTCCGTGCGTCCTCAGGGCAAGCTGGAAGCTCACCCCACTCTGCCGGCCCTCGGAGCCGGACTTCAGTGCTAAGCATGACCCCGCACAGGTGACTCAGAATTGGTATCATAGCCCCAGTCGGCTCCAAGGAATGAACGAGGCACACGATACACCCCGATTCCCTCACCTTCTTTCTTGCCTCCCGTTGAAATCGTGGAATGATTTCACTTCCTGCGAAACACTGGTTGACAGGCACCGGTCACTACGCTTGACTCCCCGCCCCGCCTGAGCCGGAACGAACCTTTACCCAGTCAGTCATAATGCCAACGACCGAAGTCATTCTCACCGAAAAGATCGCCAACCTCGGCGCTGAAGCCGACGTGGTGAAGGTCAAGCGCGGCTATGCCCGCAACTTCCTCATCCCGCGTGGAAAAGCGCTGGAAGTGACCCCGACCGCGCTCAAGCGTCTCAACGTCCTCCAAGTCAAGCGCGCCGAGCGCGAGGCGAAGGAGCTGAACGAATCCGAGGATCTCGCACGCAAGATCAACAAGCTCAAGATCACCCTCGAACTCGAGACTGGTGAGCAGGGCAAGGCGTTCGGTTCCATCACCGCAAACGACATCGCCGAGCGCCTCAAGAGCGAACTCAAGACCGAGATCGATCGTCATCGCATCCAGCTCGACCGCCCGATCAAGGAGACAGGTTCCCACGAAGTGCAGATCAAGCTGCACGCGGACGTCGTCGCAAAGCTCAACCTCACTGTGAAGGCCAAGGCCGGTGCTGAAGAAGCCACCGAAGAGAAGGCTGAATCCGCTGAGACCGAAGAAAAGTCCTCTGGCGGTTTCAAGGCGAAGGTGAAAGCCAAGCACGCCAAGTAAGAAGCTGTTCAAGCGAGCATTTGCTTTTTGATAACGGAGGCGGGATTTTCCTGCCTCCGTTTTCTTTTGTACCCGTCACATTATGTCCACCACGGAAGCTCCCCGTAACCAGAAATCGCGCAGATCCGGTGATGGCAAGAATGGCGACCTTCAGAACAAGGTCAGCTACATGCCGGATATCCATCGCATGTTGCCGGCCAGTCCGGATGCCGAGCAGGGAGTGCTTGCATCCTTCCTCCTCGCGCCTCGCGAGGTCGGTGGTCTCTGCGCGGAAAAGGGCATCAAACCCGAGGCATTCCACATTCCGGCGCATGGGACGATCTATGCGACGCTGATCGAGATGTGGGATACGAATCGGCCGATCGATTTCATCACCCTGACCGAACTGCTCCGCTCGCGGAATCAGCTCGACCAGGTTGGGGGTGCGGCTTTCGTCACCTCCCTCTTTACCTTTCTCCCCACAGCGGCAAACGCGGCGTATTACATCGATATCCTGCAGGAGAAATACACCCTGCGTGAGATCATCAAGGTCTGCACCGATTACGCCGCCCGTTCCTACGATGAGACGAACGACGTCCAGACCCTTCTGAATGACGTCGAAGCTGCCGTTTTCACAATCGCCCAGGAGCGATTTAAGGATCGCTCCCGCGGTATGAAGGAGCAGGTCATGGAGGCAATCGCTTCCATTCAGGACCTCTATGAACGTCGTGGTGGTATCACGGGAATTCCTTCCGGTTTCGCGGATCTGGACAAGATGACTGATGGCCTGCACCGGCAGGAAATGATCGTCATCGCGGCGCGTCCTTCGATGGGTAAAACGGCATTCGCGATGAATATCGCGGAGTACATCGCTGTGGACCTGAAGATGCCGGTGGCGGTGTTCTCGCTGGAAATGGGCTCCCAACAGCTCGTACAGCGTCTCCTCTGCTCCCGTGCAAAGGTGAATCTCGGCCGTGTTCGTGACGGCTTCCTTTCGGAGCGCGACTTCCCTGCCCTGACGGCTGCGGCTTCCAAGCTCGCCGAGAGCAAAATCTTCATCGATGACACCGCGGGTCTCTCGATTCTCGAGCTGCGCGCAAAGGCGCGTCGCTTGAAGAGTCAGCACGACATCCAGGCGATCTTCATCGACTACCTCCAGCTCCTCAAATCGACGAGCAAGCGGGCGCAGGACAATCGTCAGCTCGAAATCGCGGAAATCTCCAGCGGTCTCAAGGCGCTCGCGAAGGAGCTGAACATTCCGATCGTGGTACTCGCCCAGCTCAACCGTAACCCGGAACAGCGTGCGGGTGAGAGCAAGGGGCGCCCGCGTTTGAGCGATCTTCGTGAGTCCGGCTCGATCGAGCAGGACGCCGATCTCGTCGGCCTGCTGGTTCGTGAAGAGTACTACGCCGAGAATGACGAGGAGCGTGAGGAGAACCGGGGCAAGGCGACGCTGATCATCGCGAAGCAGCGTAACGGTCCGGTGGGTGACGTCCCACTGACCTTCCTCAAGGAGTTCACCCGCTTCGAGACCTGTGCGCAGGAGGAAGCGGCGGCTGAGGGGTAATCCGCAGAAGTAATCAGTAGGTCAGTAATCAGTAATCAGTTTTTGCCCTGCACTTGCGATCGAGCTGATCCGTGGGTGCGGGGCGTTCATTTTGCTCCACTCAACGGGGCGCTAGCTTCAAGACTTGCCAACTCCGTTTGATAGGTTCTTGTTGCCCGGGTGAACGTGGCTTCCCCTACTCCCTTTCGCCTGTGCGGCGCTGGCTATCTCTGTCGTCTGGTGTTGGTTGCCGTGTTGCTGCTCGGGATCGGTCAGAGCGCCGTGCGAGCTTGGGAGGTTACGGAGGCAGATATTTGCGTGTATGGAGGTGCTTCCGGGGCCGTCACTGCAGCGGTGCAGGCGGCGCGGATGGGGAAATCGGTGGTTCTCGTCACCCCCGTTGCTCATCTCGGAGGTCTTACCAGCAGCGGACTTGGTTGGACCGACCTGGGTAACAATGCCATCCTAGGCGGGTTGAGCCGCGAGTTTTACCACCGCGTGTACCTGCATTATCAGAACGACGCAGCGTGGACGGTGCAGACCCGGAGTCAGTTTGGAAATAATGGTCAGGGAGGGCCGGCCTTCAATGACGCCACCAAGATCGCTTCCGTTTTCGAGCCGAAGGTTGCCGAGGGAATCTTCGATCAAATGATCCAGGATCACGGTGTCCCGCTGATTCACGGGCGTATGCTGCTGGAGGGTGGCGTGGTGATGGATGGGCAGCGGATTGTTGCAATGCGACTGGAAAATGGCAGGGAGATTCGTGCGAAGGTTTTCATCGACGCCACGTATGAAGGCGACCTCATGGCCAAGGCGGGAGTCAGCTACACGGTCGGGCGTGAACCCAACTCGCAATACGGCGAAACTCTGAACGGTATCCAGACCGCCCGCGCCACGAGTCATCAACTCCGCGACGGCATCAGCCCCTACGTCGTTCCCGGCGATTCGACGAGCGGACTGCTCCCTGGAATTCGGCCAAACGCTGGCGGTGCGGACGGCACGGGAGACACGAACCTCCAGGCTTACTGCTACCGCATGGTACTCACCGATGCGGCCAGCAATCGCATCACGATTACCCAACCGGAAGGCTACAACGAGGCCGATTACGAGCTTCTGTTCCGGGCCATTGCAGCCGGTCACAGCACGCCATTCTTCAAGCTCGACCTGATGCCAAACCGGAAGACGGATTCCAATAACACCGGCGGCATCTCGACAGATTTCATCGGCTGGAATCACAACTACGCCGAAGCCGATTACGCTACCCGCGAGCAGATCGACCTCGCCCATCGAAACTGGCAACTAGGCTTGGTCTGGACACTTCAGAATCATCCACGCGTCCCTCAATCGATCCGGGACAACCTCGCAAAATGGGGACTTCCAGCGGATGAGTTCACTGACAACGGAAACTGGCCCTACCAGATTTATGTCCGTGAAGCGCGACGCATGGTCTCCGATTATGTGATGACGGAGAAGAACTGCAACGGGAGCATCCTGGCGCCTGATTCAATCGGCATGGGTGCCTACACGATGGATTCCCATCACACGCAACGTTATGTGAAGAATGGGATGGTGAAGAACGAAGGCGATGTGCAGGTCGGGGTGCCGCGTCCCTACCCGATCTCCTATCGATCCATCGTGCCCAAAGTCGGGGAATGCACGAACCTGCTGGTACCGTGGTGTCTTTCCGCCTCGCATATAGCCTACGGCTCCATCCGGATGGAACCGGTTTTCATGGCTCTGGGCCAATCCGCGGCAACGGCCGCCAGCTTCGCGATCGATGACGAGATACCGGTGCAGCAGGTGCCGTATGCAAAGCTGAAAGCACAAATGCAGGCTGATGGGCAGGCGCTGACGCTCGGCCTGACTGAAGCCAGCGGGATCGTCGTCGATAACTCCGACAGCACAGGGGTGACCGTTACCGGCGACTGGATCGCGAGCGGCTCCACCAGTGGCTTTTTCGGCGCCGATTACCTCCACGACCAGAGCACTGGTAAAGGCAGCAAGAGTGTCCGGTACACGCCAAACATTCCCACCACGGGCGAGTACGACGTCTATCTCCGGTGGACATCCCATTCGAACCGCTCCACCAACATCCCCGTGGATGTCGTCTCCGCAGGTGGAACGAGTACGGTAACGGTCAATCAGCAGCAGAATGGCGCCACATGGTTCCTTCTCAAACGGGCTCGCTTTGAAGCAGGGACTACCGGAAGCGTTCTAATTCGGACGACCGGAACCGCCTCTGGATCGTATGTCATCGCGGATGCAGCCCGATGGGTATCAGTGGATCAACCTGCCTCAGTACCAGTCCAGTTGATCCCCACCGATCCCGTCACACGCGAAGGCACCACGGATGCCGCGCGCCTCACATTGCTGCGTCCCTCCACTGAAACGGCAAACTCACTCATCGTGAACTATACACTCGGAGGCACAGCGCAGAGTTCCGACCACACTCCCCTCACCGGCTCGGTTACATTCGCTGCGGGATCGGCCACCGCAACCATTACGGTTCAGGCACTGAGCGACACGTTGCCCGAAGGCCGCGAGACATTGACCGTCACTCTACAGCCCGGCAACGACTACACGCTGGATGAGTTGAATACCGCCACTATTCAGCTAATCGATCGCCCGATCGATCACTGGCGGCACAACCATTTCACCGCCGCTCAGCTCGAGGATCCGACGATCAGTTCCGACACGGCAGACCCGGATGCCGACGGATTGAATAACCTCACCGAGTACAGCCTCGGGACAGATCCCCACAGCAACCCACCGAGTAGTATCGCTGCGCCGGAGATGGTCGACGGACGTCTCCAGCTGACCTATCCACGCCTCAAAGCAGCCACCGATGTGAGTCTCGTCGCCGAGGGCTCCCTCGATATGGCAACCTGGAGTTCGAGTGCAGTGGAGTTTGTTTCGAAGGTCGATGAGGGGGAGACCGAGAAGATTACGGTACGCCTGGCGACGCCCGGCAACAAAGGCTTCATCCGCCTGAGAGCCACCCGATAGGGCGCATGGAGCGCGTGCTATGCCTGGCACGCTCCAGCAGCAGAATGCAACGGCGCCCATCGTCGACGGAGGCGAGTCGGGGCGACTCTTTCACCGTATCTGTGCGCTCCGAACCTGCAGCTCGGTTGGCCATTTGCTTGAAAAGCGAGAAGTAAGCTGACGTCGTCAGGAGCGAAGGTGCGACTACGTCTTCCCAAGCAGTATCTTGAGGCTTTGGGTGGTATTCATTGGGCGCCGACATGGCTCCGAATGCCACAGATTGTATCGGCGCAAAATCACAAGCAAAAAACGCATATTCTCATTCTGGGAGGGGTGAGAAACAGTTATTCTGCGCACCCAGCGAAACCTCTCGTTTCCCTTCCCCCAATCCCCTCCCAGATGAATGCTACTCTCCCGTCTCACCGTCGTATTCTGTCCGCAAGTATCGCCTCTTTTCTCGCTGTTTCTGCCACGGCCGTGGCGCAGCAGACTTGGGATGGAGAGACCGATCTCAACTGGAATACGGCGGCTAACTGGAGCGGTAATGTAGTACCAAGCGGTGTCAACGCGATCATCAACACCGATACGGGTAACATAGCGACAATTTTACAGGACTTCACCGCGACACCGGTCGATATTTTCGTCGGCAACGCATCAGGAACGAGTGGGCGGCTCGATCACACCGCTGGTACGGCTACGACCGGCAATAACAACTGGATGTTTGTTGGGGTCAGCGGAGGCACCGGTGTTTATAACCTTGCTGATACGTCAGGCACGGGCGGCACATTGACCGGCTTTGCTCAAGGATCTGGCTCGATAACGATCGGCAATACTGCCACCGGTGGACGGCTTTATGTGGGCGGGCGTGACAATGGCGGCGGTGGCAATGGCACGGTCAA